>JBBWWE010000492.1:0-8542 GCA_050256595.1 Planctomycetota bacterium | reverse complement strand
TCGGTACCGCTGGATCGTCGCTGTTGAGGATCACCTCGGGCATGTTCAGATTTTCCACCGCCGTGAGCGCCAGCAAGATGCGTCCGCCCGGCGAGTCGAGGGCAGTGTTGCGCAACTCATCTCGCAAGGCGTTCGCCTTCTCCACCGCCAGAGTTCCGTTGGCGATGGCGATGTCCCGCTCTGCTTCTCCCTCGGCACGGGTCGTCTTGTCGTACAGATCTGCAGCGGCCATGATGGAAGCAATCTGGACCTCGAAGTCCGACACCTCCTTCTGGATGGTGAGATCCCACTCCCGCTCCTTGGCCAGCACCGCTGCGGTGATTCTACGTATCTGGGTCTGGACCTTCTGATCCTCGATCGCCTGGGCCGTGAGAGCTTCCTCCAGCTTCGATTCCTGGCGCAGTAACTGCTTCTGCTGCAACTTCTTCTCGTATTCGGGGAGGAACCGGACCGCCCGGATCAGCAGGCTTTCCGGTACGACATGAAACTTGACCAGTTCCGTTTTCAGCAGGTCCAGGGTTTGCGTCGCTCTCTCGATCCGGTTGGCGGGAATCTGCAGATCCTCGGAGGTCAACTTGGCCAGTTCCCCACGAAGCACATCGAGAACCGCGGAACGAACTCGATCGCGGTAAAATGTCCGCAGACCATCCTGGACGAGCTTGAATCCCTCGCCCGACTTGATCCGGTAGGTCAGACTCGCATCGATTCCCACGTTGTTGTTGTCAGTGGTCCGGATGTCGAGCGGCGGCTGCCAGTCCTCGATACCCAGCGCTGAACGATTCTGTCTCAACCGTGTCTCTCCGGTGAAGTGGAGGAAGTGGGTCTGGCGGGGCAAACTGTACCAGCGATGGTAACCGGGGATTGCCAGCACGATTCCGGTGGAATAATCCTCTTCCACGATCCCCTGGCCAGGACCAAATACGACTTGCTTGATCCCGATCACAGCCGGTGGAATCCGGTTGAAGATGAGAGTTCCGCCGAGCACGATCAACAACAACAGGATGGCGAATCCAATCAGGAATTTCATCGGTTGCCTCCAGTCCTCGTAGTAGTTCCGGCGGGAACCAGATCCGGATTGATGCTTCCGATGTGCTCGATCCGCACCGGGGTCGGGTCTCTCCGGTAGGGAACCACCCGAAAATTGACCGTTGCAAGTTTCTCAGCGAGTCGTTCCCTGACCAGGATCTCGCCGCGCGCCTCCAGCGCTTCGACTCTTGCTCGCAGCCCCTCCGCCTCCTTACGGGCACTCACCTCCAGAGCCCTCGCTTCGTGGAGTTTCTTTCCCTCCTGCGCCTTACCCGCATTGACCTGTTCGATCATGTAGGCATCGGCTGTCTTCTCGACCTGCACCTGGTTCTTATCGGCGTTGATCTTGTCAGCATTGAGAATACCCACGACCTGCTCGAACTCGGCGGCCTTGGTACGCTCCATCTCCGCCAGTTTTCTGACCCTTTCCTGGGTCAACTTGGTCTGCTCGATCTGCAGGCGCTCCACCTCCTGATTGGCGTTCTTGCGATCCTCGATCGCTTTCTCCACAGCCACATCAAAACTCGGTTTAGGAGTGATGATCTGGATGATCTCGATGCCGTGAGGTGCAAGCAATTTGTTCAACTCGATCTTCGAGGCGGCGGTCGCAGTGGAGTAGTTACTGGGATCCGCGATCTCATCGGAGGAATAACGTCCGAACTCGTCTCGCAGAACGGAACGGGCATAAGCACGAACCCAGTTGCGTTTGAAAGCATCGCCGGCACCGCTGTCCTGCAATACCACCGCTGCCGCCGATGGAATCAACTGGTACTGGATCACCATCTCGTCGAAGCGAAAAGATGAACCATCGCTGGCACGAATCGAGAGTTCCCGGACATGGTTGAAATCTATATCCTGCTTACCCCTCATCACGAACTCGTTGGGCGCCTTGTCGAGGATGAATGCCTCGTTGGCCCAGGGGACGAAGATGGTGACCCCCGGAGTGGTGATGATCGTCTCTTCACCGGTCACGTAATTGACGAGCACCGCAATTTCGGTATCGGCGATGTCAACGATTCCACCCTTGCCACTGACAAACATGAACACCACGAATCCCACCAACAGCACCATGACGATGAGAGGGATCATACCTCTCGGCGGGGTGAAGCCTCTCGCTGGTCCCCGGCCACCGGGCCGTTTTCCGGGCGGTGGTGGCCACCCCTCAGGAATATTCTTCTCTTCTGCAGCCATCGCGGCACTCCTTCCCCCGTCGGGTTCCGCTAAGATTTTGTTGTATCATAGGGTCAGAATCGGTCTCCACAAGGAGAGCGAATCAGTCAAAGAATCGACTTGCCCAGGGCACTGGCGATGATCCCGACCGCCACCTCGGCAGTTCGATTTCCCTCATCGAGCACCGGATTCACCTCGACCAGTTCGAGCGAACGTACGGCACCGGTCTCGGCAACCATCTCCATGGCCAGATGGGCCTCCCGGTAGGTCAAACCACCGGGTCGTGCTGTTCCCGTTCCCGGGGCAAAGCGAGGATCGATGACATCGATATCAAAACTGACGTGAAGGTGATCACAGTCTTCCTGCACCTTCTCCAGTGCCTCACCCACCACCTCGGCAAGACCTCTTCGATCGATGTCTTCCATCGTATAGGCGGTGATCTCCGATTCCTGGATCCTGCGCTTCTCATCCGGATCCAGTTCACGAAGCCCAATCTGGATGACACGTCGTGAACTGATCTTTGGTCCTGGAAATCCAATCCCGGTGAGAGCATCAGGCCCTTTCCCGAGCATGCACGCCAGTGGCATGCCGTGGATATTACCCGTCGGAGAAGTCTCTGGAGTGTTGAGATCAGCGTGGGCATCGAACCAGAGTACACCGATTTTTGGCGGTTCAGCGGATGCAGAGTCCTGCAGATGTTGGGCAATTCCCGAAATGGTACCGATCGCCACCGAGTGATCGCCTCCGAGAACCAGTGGGATGTGACCCTTTGAAAGAACTTCGGAGACGCGCTCAGCCAGTAACTGACAGGCGGTTTTCACCACCTCCAGGTATTTGTGAGTGGAATCACCAGGATCCCGAATCTCCGGGATGGGGACATCGATGTCACCCCCATCGTGAGTGACAATTTCGGCTCGCCGCAGAGCTTTCTTGAGACCGGCGATTCGCAATGCCGAAGGACCCATCGAAACACCTCTTCGACCGGAACCATGGTCCAGAGGTACGCCGATGATTTCCACGGGCTGGCCACTATGGCTCATCGCGATTCTCCTTGTCGTCGCCATCAGAACCCCGTTTTTCCAGGGTTTGACGTAATGCTCCCAGCAGAGTTGCCATGCGATCGATGCGGTTCCTCAGCTCGGGTCGAGAGCCGAAGGCCTTCCTGTAGATCGAAAGTGCTCGCGCGGCCACTTCGGCGTTGCGAGCATCGAACGCCCCATCGAAAACGAGTCGCCAGTAGTCAGAGAAGATCCCCTGGC
This sequence comes from Planctomycetota bacterium, assembly GCA_050256595.1. Classification (GTDB taxonomy): domain Bacteria; phylum Planctomycetota; class UBA8108; order UBA1146; family UBA1146; genus UBA1146. The sequence goes on along the minus strand of JBBWWE010000492.1, from coordinate 5,087 downwards.
GAGGGTCATCGAGTACGATTCCATCGAGGTGCAATGCCAGCATCTTCGCAGAAGCATCCTTGAAGGCAGCGGTCCTGGCTTCCTTGTCCTCACGAGGAAGCGTGCGAATCTTCGCCACATATTCCTTGAGGAGGTCTGAAACGGGTTGAACGGCGCGCCATCGATCGAATCGTTTGCGCACCGATTCGGGTACTCCCTCGATGGCATCGAGACCTTCGAGTTCCGCACGAGGAATTGGTCTTAACTGGAGAATCGCCTCAATCATCTGCAAGGTCGCCTTTGCCGATGAACTATCGGGCTGTTCTTTCAGCGCCTCGCGGGCACTGAGTAACTCCTGGACCACCTTGAGCGAACTCTTGAGCCGATCTTCCGTGGTGGGACGAAATGCCCCCTGGGTGTCACTTTTCACGATCACTTTGCCATCGGGATCCATGATGACGCAGGTCGGGAAAGATCGAGAGCCGATCGCACTCAACAATCCCTGGTCAGGTTTATCGGGCAACTTGGCACTGATATTCACGTAGGGAACGAACAGCGTTTGTGCTTTCTTCCACCAATCGGACTGGAGAGGTCCCCGCTCCAGGGCAAGACATGGCGGTCACGGCGCGTAGGAGCGAGTAAAGTAGGCAACGATTGGAAGATTGTCGCGGGTGGCCCGCGTTTTCGCTGAAGCCAGAGTTTGCTCCCAGGAAACCTGCTTGAGGAAAGAAGAGGCTAGCTTGCTCTTGAAGCGCCTCTCCAGTTCACCTTGATCACCCTGGGCCAGTGAGACGCAGGGCAGCAGCAGCAACACGAGGAGATTGAACCAACGCGTACGCCGGGCCATTTCGGTCTCCCCTCCAGTTCGAGCCTTCTGGTAAGCAAGACCACCACGGCGGGTGGCCCGTACGCTCAGGATAGCATACCTTCCGCTTCGACCCGCCTGGATCGAGAGGAGTTTCACCATGTCGACGAACCGGGATCCGAGAAGACCCGCCATCACGGTCCGCGCTGCTATCGAGCAAGCCGGTGAAATTTTGTTTCTGAAGGTGAGAGACGGGAGTTCAGCAAGTCCGGACGGATGCTGGTATTTCTTGCCTGGCGGGCATGTGAACCATGGAGAAACTCTGGAGCAGGCACTGCGTAGGGAAATCCACGAGGAGGTGGGAATCGAGGTGAGAGAGTTGCAACCGGCCTTCTTGCGCGAGTTCATCGCGAATCGTCACCAGCGTCTGTCCCCGGCGATGCCGCCCGATCACCACGTGATCGCTCTCATCTACCGATGCAGTCCCGCCCCGGGCGCCGTGGCCAGGATCGAGGAGGCTGTCGATGGTGTGGCCGGAATCGAGCAACTGGAGTGGATCAGGCACGATCGCCTGGCAGGTCTCGACATCCGACCTCCTCAGTTGCGCGAAGCACTGGCAAAATCATCACAGACGGAAAGCTCGGTTTCTCTGTGGCCGGAAGAGTAGGATCCGAAGGCGGAAACCGATACGATCACAGCGCCGCGAGGATAGTTCGAATCGCCACGACGAGGAGTGAGGTTGTCCCCCAAGAAAACTCCCGTAAAGAAGTCTTCTAAAAAGAAGAGCACCAAAAAAGCCAAGAAGAACACACAAAAGTCTGCCCGAAAGAAGAGTAGCCGTACGAAAACACGTCGGCAGGCCGACCTCTTCTCCGATCCCCGAAGCAAGAAGAAGGATGCTGGATCGAGGAAAAAAGCGTCCAAAAAGACTCGCAAGAGTTCGAAAGCACCTTCTGCAAGATCTCAACCGGCCGACGGCACTGCCGAAAAAATGGCCACCAAGCAGAAGGACATCTCGGTCAGCGAGTTCTTCGCCAAGAATCGTCACCTACTCGGATTTGACAGTCCTGCGAGGGCTCTTCTCACGACAGTTCGAGAAGCGATCGACAACTCATTGGATGCCTGCGAAGAAGCTTCCATCCTTCCCGATCTGTTCCTCGAGGTGAAGGCCATCACTGTTGATCACCATCGAATCACCATGCGTGATAATGGACCTGGAATCGTACGAGACCAATTACCCCGGATATTTGCCAGACTTCTCTACGGTTCCAAGTTTCATGCAAGAAAACAGACCCGCGGGCAACAGGGCATCGGAATCAGTGCCGCAGGGATGTACGGGACACTCACCACAGGCAAACCGATGAGAATTGTGAGCCGGACATCGCGCCGCAAACCTGCAATCGAACTGATTCTCACCATGGACATGGCGAAAAACCAACCGGTCGTACGCAAGGAAAACGAAATCGATGTCGATTGGGGTCACGGTACCGAGGTACAAATCGACTTAGAAGGAACCTACAAGAAAGGAAAGCACTCGATAGATTCTTTCCTTGACCAGGTTTCCCTCGCCAACCCACACCTTCAACTCGAATACCTGAGTCCTGGCGACAAGAAACCGACCATCTACAATCGAGTGACCAAATCGCTGCCCGAGCCTCCGATGGAAATCCTGCCGCACCCCCACGGAGTCGAACTGGGGCTATTGATGCAGATGCTCAAGGATACTTCTTCACGCACCGTCAGTGGATTCATGTGCCAGGAGTTCTGTCGAGTGACGCAGAACGTCGTGCGCAAAATCAGCGACGAGACGGAAGGTCTGGGGCGAAGAATCGATACCAATCGTCATCCTGGTCGCATCTCGGCAAAAGATGCAAAGATCCTTCACAAGGCCATCGCGCAGACCCGCATCATGGCACCTCCGACGAACTGTCTGTCTCCGATCGGTGAGGAGCTGATGTCAAAATCTCTCCGTAGAAACTTCGAACCTGAACTGGTCATCACCGTCACCCGACAACCCACTGTCTATCGTGGAAATCCTTTTCAGGTCGAAGCAGGCATCGCCTGGGGTGGAGAACTACCCGGTGACGATCTGGCCTCGATTTTCAGGTTCGCCAATCGCGTCCCCCTGCAATACGAACAGGGGGCCTGTGCGATCACCAACGCCATCGTCAACAGCCCCTGGCGAAACTACGAGGTCCAGCAAGCACGAGGCGCACTTCCGACGGGTCCGCTGGCCATCCTCGTACACATCGCGAGTGTCTGGGTTCCGTTTACATCGGAAAGCAAGAAAGCGGTGGCGCACTACGAGGAGATCCTCAAGGAGATGCGACTGGCAATCATGGAAGCAGGACGAAAACTCGCCACGCACTTGCGTAGAAAACGCAGAATTGCCGATGCCGAGCGCAAGAAGGATTACATCAAGACTTACATCCCCCAGATCGGGATCGCTCTGCAGAATATCCTCGATCTGAGTGATCGACAGAGGACCACCACCGAGAACAAACTTGCCGATGTTCTCGAGCGAAGCAGGAAGATGTGAGGTATTAGATCGTGGCCAAAAATGTGACCAAATCCTACATCGATCAGGTGAAACGAGAGAACACCAAGAAGGACAAGAAGACGGTCCAGAGTATCGAGGACACCGCCGATGGTATCTACAAGAAGATCGGGCGACGCGGAAAACCGATGATGCGATTCCCGGTGCGCAGCCTTTCCAACGTTTCTTATGACAAGCGCAAGGGTTATCTGGAGATAGGAAAAGCACGCAAGGAGAGAACCTTGACCGTGAACACGGTCAAGGGTTTCGCCCAGACGCTCCGCATGATGGGACTTTCCCGGGAGTTGATTCTCTCCAACGACTTCGCTACCAAACGAGACGTTTACTACCAGTCAAAGAACTGGGCAGAAGCCAAATTCGATGAACAGACGGAATCAGACACCGTGATGGACGACATCGAGGCGCTCTTCTCCGTCGATGACATCAGCCGGGAACAACTACGATTCGTTCCCGATGAACATGGGGGGGCCGTCGCTGGTGATCTCGTCGTGCTCGATCCTGACCTGGATAGTGGGGTCGTCGAAAGGATCGATTGCACGAAGTTCGGCAGTGGCGCCTACTCTATTCCTTCCTCGGTCGAACATCTGAGTTTCGAAACGAAAGCCAAATTCATTCTCGCCATCGAAACCGGAGGTGTCTTCCAGAGGCTCCAGAGCCACAAATTCTGGAAGAGTTCCAACTGTATTCTGGTCAGCATGGCGGGCGTACCTACACGCTCGACTCGTCGTTTCATACGAAAACTGAGCGAACAGGCAAAAATCCCGGTTTACGCTTTTGTCGATTGCGATCCTTACGGAATCTCCAACATCTACAGGACATTGAAGGTCGGCTCGGGCAATGCCGCCCATATCAATCGGTTCTTCTGCGTCCCGGGAGCCTCTTATCTGGGAGTGACTCCGCAGGACATCATCGATTACGATTTGCCGACACATCCGCTGAAGGAGGTGGATATAAAAAGAGCCAAGGATGCCCTTAAAAACGATCCCTTCTTTCAGAGCAAGAAACAGTGGCAAGCCGCTCTGGAACAATTGCTCAAGATGGGTGTTCGGGCCGAACAACAATCCCTGGCGATGTGGGGTTTGAACTACGTGATCGAGGAGTACCTTCCGGCGAAACTAAAAAACCCGAAGAAGTTTCTTCCTTGATGGGTGGGCCTGCGGATTTCGACTTGAAGAACAATAGAGGAGTTCAAGAATGTTCCAACGAATCTCCATGACAACCGCGACGGTGATTGCATTTCCATCTCTGCTTCATGCCCAGGATGGGCTTGCAACGGAATCGAAATCCTGGTTGCGCGATCTGATGCCAGAAGCTTTGAAATCGGAAATCTTCTTCCTCGAACAGTGGCAATGGTTAGCGATCGCATCGCTGATCATCATGGCCTGGTTCCTTCAGAAAATCGTCTCGCACATCTCTGCAGGAATTTTACGTGGAATCATCTTCAGGGTCAGCGACAGCAGTCGCACCAAGGAGGTGGTGACATCCATCGGTAAGTCTATAGGTTGGTTTGCATCGGCAGCCGTGCTTCTTGTCTCGGGTCCGTGGTTGCAACTGGGAGAAACCGGATCAAATATCGTATTCGTCATCGCCCGGGCGCTTACCGCAGTCGGTGGACTGCTGATGGCATACCGTCTCGCCGATCTGGTCGGAGCACGCCTCGAGGACTCCGCATCAAAAACCGAGAGCAAACTCGACGATCAACTGGCTCCGATGATTCGAAAAAGCCTCAAAGCACTGGTCACCGTC
>JBBWWE010000491.1:0-3515 GCA_050256595.1 Planctomycetota bacterium | reverse complement strand
TCTCAGATAGAGAAGACTGAGAAAGGCGCCGCTGATGAGGGCGACTGCCATCACCAGTTCGATCATGGTGAAGCCATTTTCAATGGTCGAGGCAAGAGGATCACGGATTACCATTGAGGAATCTCCGCATCTGCTCCCGGTAAGTAATCGACGGTACCGAGGATCGCCTGAAAGGAGACTGCGATGGATTCTTCGACTTCATTGGTCAGTACTGCAATGTGCGTGCCGCTGGAACCGTATTCGTCGAGGATGATATCGACGATGCCAAACTGATCATTGCCTCCATCGGCATGAATAATTCGATCGATCTCGATACCGGTAGGCATCATCTCGGCGCCGAGATCTTCGCGCAGGTCGATATCGAGATCTGGATCTTCATCCTCTGCCGGAGGCAGGATGATGGTGATGGTGTTTTCGTCCAGGTTGTATCGAACCACATGTTCCTCGCCCAGTCCGCCTCCCAGACTTCTTGCCCAGCCAACCGTCTGGCCGACCGTGCGAGCTGCGGCCCTGAGTCGGTACTTGGGAGAGAAATTGTCCAGGTTAGGTAGGGTGTAGGATGCCAGCACCGCGAGGATCGTGATGACCACGATCAACTCGATCAGCGTGAAGCCAGAATCGCTGCTGGTGCGCCTCATGGGGTTAGTAACGCTCTCCGTCTGAGTAGATGTCTACGTCGAAGCCCTCGCCACCTTCGGTCATGTCGGCACCGAATGAGATCAACAGCGGCCCGCGATCGTCGATCTCGTAGTAGTAGTACTCCTTGCTCCAGGGGTCCTCGGGTGCGTTGTCGAGATATGCCAGCTGAAGACCGGTATCGGTAGCCGGGGGGTCGACAAGTTCTTCCAGAGAATCGGGCCAGCGGCCATGGTCTTCTCTGAACATCCGGGAAGCGGTCTTGATGCTCGAGAAATCGGCCTGGACCTTGGCGACTTTCGCCTGGTCACTACGTCCGAACACGTTCACCACGACAGTGCTGGCGAGAATACCGATGATCGTGATGACCACGATCAATTCGATGAGGGTAAAGCCTTCATGCGGCTTGCGGTTGTGGCGGCTCATGGTCGCCTCCTTATCACTCGATTACTTCTTGCTCCCCTGCATTAGACAGGGGGCCATACTACAGATTATTAAACTTCAACAGCGGTAAGAGAACCGCCATGATGATGAATCCGACAACCACGGCCAAAAAGACGATAATGATCGGTTCGATCATTGCGGTCAGTTTCTGCACTGCTAGGTCTATTTCTTCCTCGTAGGTCTCCGAGATTCGATCGAGAACCTCCTCGAGTTCTCCACTTTGTTCACCGACGGCGATCATGTATCCCACCATCGGTGGGAACATCTTCGACTTCTTTAGCGGGGTGGAGATATCGGCGCCCTCGACGATGCGGTCTGCAATCTCGCTGATCGTCTTCGACATCAGGGAGTTGTTGACAACCTTGCCGACAATATTGAGCGACTCGAGAGCAGGAAGACCACTCTTGAGCAGTGTCGAGAGGGTAACCGTGAACCTGGAGATGGCCGAGCGCTGGAGCAGCCCTCCGAGCACGGGTATTTTCAGCAGGAAGGTATCGTAGGCCAGCCGCCCCTTTTCGGTAGCCGCCATCATTCGAAACAAGATGATCAAGCCCAGGAAGCCAAGCATCCCCGGTAACCAGTAGGCCTTGAAGACATCGCTGATCGCCATCAGGGTTGTGGTTGCCCATGGCAACACGTTGCCCTTCTTGACCAGCATCTCGGTGATTCTCGGCACGACGAAGGACATCAGGAATATCACCACACCGACTCCCACGATGACCATGATTGCCGGGTATGTGAGTGCTGCCGCAAGTTTGCCGCGCAGGCTCGCTTGCTTTTGCAGGTAATTAGCAAGGCTCAACAGTACATCGTCGAGATTTCCGCTCGCCTCTCCTGCACGAACCATGTTGACGTAGAGGTCGCTGAAGATGGCCGGGTGCTGGGAAAGCGCATCGGCCAGGCCGGCCCCCGAGACGATCTTCTCGCGCAGATCACGGAAGACCACTTCCATTCTCCGGTCCCCGATCTGTTCGACGAGTACGTTCAGTGCTTCGGAGAGGTGAACTCCCGAAGCCAGCAGGGTGGAGAACTGCCGGGTGAGGATGGCAAGATCGCGGATGTTCGCTTTGCGCTGGAGTCGGAATCTCCCCGCTTTTCCGCCGCCCTTGGCCACTGCATCGATGCGATGCATGTTCGTGACCCGTAGATTTTGATGACGTAACTTGTCCCGGGCCTCTCGAGCCGTGTCGGCATCGATCCTGCTCTTTTTATTGCGACCGCGAGTATCGATCGCCTGGTATTCATAGATCGGCATCGTGGCCCCCGGGCTTTCTTCTAGAAGACATCCATCTGAGTGACGCGGAACACTTCTTCTGTCGTCGTGATCCCCGCTGCTACCTTGCGCGCGCCATCCATGCGAAGCGTCCTGAGGTGTCCTGTTTCAACGGCGGTTTGCTTGATCACCGAGGCGCTGGTTCTGGCGATGATCTGGTCGCGAATCGTTTCGTTGACGATAAGAATCTCGTAAAGGGCGGTCCGGTCGTAGTAGCCACGTCCAAGGCACTCATCGCAGCCACGGCCTCTGTGGAGCACCCCATCGAGGAGTTGGTCGCGAGCCAGACCGATGCTTTTTAGTTCATGTTCATCCGGATCGTACGATTCCTTGCAGCGCGAGCAGATCACCCGTACCAGACGCTGTGCCACGACCCCAATCAGAGACGAGGAGACGAGGTAGGGTTCGACACCCAGATCGATCATTCGTGTCACCGCCCCGGCAGAATCGTTGGTGTGGAGGGTGGAGAAGACCAGATGGCCCGTGTTAGAGGCCTGAACCGCAATTCCAGCGGTTTCTTCGTCTCGGATCTCTCCGACCATCATCACGTCGGGATCCTGACGCATCAGTGATCGTAGTCCCGAGGCGAAAGTGAGTCCCTTTTTGTTGGAGACCTGGATCTGGCTGATGGAATCGAGGTTGTACTCAATCGGATCCTCGATGGTGATGATGTTGGTCTCGGAAGAATCCATCTCCTCCAGGGCAGCGTAGAGAGTGGTCGTCTTACCCGAACCGGTCGGTCCGGTGACGAGCAGGATCCCGTGCGATGAGGTGATCAATCCGCTGATCAACTCGTGGTTGCGCTCATCGAGTCCGATCTCGGTGAGTTCGTAGAGTCGTGCGCTCTTGTCGAGCAGACGCATCACGATTCGTTCTCCGTGACTGGTAGGTACGGAAGAGATTCTCACGTCTACATCTCCGTCGCCAATCTTCAGCGAGGTTCTTCCATCCTGAGGAAGCCTGCGTTCGGCGATGTCCATCTTGCCCATCACCTTGACGCGTGAGATGAGCGCTTCCTGGATCTTCTTCGGAATGACCTTGGAATCGTAGAGGATGCCGTCGATGCGGTATCTGACCTGCAGTCTGTCGGAGAAGGGTTGCAGATGGATATCCGAGGAGCGAATCTTCAGAGCCTCGAACATGATCGTATTCATCAGTTTGA
>JBBWWE010000490.1:0-1862 GCA_050256595.1 Planctomycetota bacterium | reverse complement strand
AGCTTGCCTGGCCCGAAACAACTTCGACTCCACTCCCTTCACGGTAGTCCCGAGTAGACGAGCAATGTCTCTGTAGGAGCGATCCTGGTCATGCTTCAACAATAGAACCTCCCGATACTCCGCGGGTAACCCAGCGAAGATCTTTCGAATTTTTTCTCCACGTTCTTTTTTCTCAAGAACTTCGGAAGGACCGGGGCTGTCATCTGCATCCAGAGCATCATCGAGTTGCGCTGTCTCAGGAGCTTTCCTTTTGCGGTGCCGCAATAGATCGAGAGATCTGCTACGAACAATCTGTAAGAACCACCCAGGAAATCTCCCGTCTTCTCTCAAGCCATCCAGACCACGCCATGCTTTCACGTATGCATCTTGAACAGCATCGGCGGCGAGATGGGTGTCGTTCAAAATTCCGTAGGCGATGCTACCTGCTACCTTTTGATGCAACTCGACCAGTTTCGTGAATGCTTCACGATCTCCCTGGCGAGCCGCAGAGACGAGTGGAGCAATCTCTGGATTCATGCATCCATCTCCAGTGCTCGAGCCTCATCCTGGATGACGCCCAGAATCTCGAAATCCCTCGCCTTCAACGCTTTCGCTCCTGTCTCTGGAGCACCGAATCGAGGATTCCCAGGTAGGAGCGATAGCGAAGAGGGTGAATGTCCCCATCCTCGACCGCTGCCCGCACTGCGCAATCGGGCTCTTCCCTGTGAGAACAATCTCTGAAATGACAACGATTCGCAACGGAAGCTAGGTCCGGCATCGCTGCGGCAAGTTCGCCTGGATCCATGCCCCATAACGCCCAGTCGCGAAATCCCGGAGTATCGATAATCGCGCTTCCATCGGCTGCTGGATGCCAGGTCACTGCAGTGGTGGTGTGCTTGCCCTTTTCGTTGTAATCGCTGACCGGGGAAATTCGGATATCGATCCCGAGTACATGGGCGATCAACGAGGACTTTCCGACTCCGCTGGGCCCAGTGAGGACCGTGGCCTGACCTTTGAGGCGCTCTGTCAGTTCGTCCAGACCGTCGCCAGAGACAACCGAGGTACGAATCAAATCGATACCGATCTTCGGGTATATCTCCAGGCGCTCCTCGATCTCGTCAGGAATCCCCAGATCAATTTTGTTGAGGATCAAAAAGGACGGAATCTCTCTGGAGCAACCAGCCATCAATAATCGATCAAGAGTACCAAATTTGATCGTGGGAAATCCAACCGAGAACACGCACCCAATCTGATCGATGTTCGCCGCCAGTATCAGTTCTCTTCCTTTGCCCACATCCCGCCGTCGAGAGATCCACACTTTTCTTTCCTCGACCGAGACTACCTGTCCCTCTCGAGAATCGGCTGCATCTGAACTGACATCGAACTCGACCCAGTCACCAACGACGACGGGGTTGCGACCCTTCTTACGCAAACGCCCGGCAAGTTCGCAACGGTAAGAGTTCCCATCCGCTAGAACAGTGACGTTCCTGGTGGATCGGAAAACGACCTGGCCGCGCATCGGAAACTAGACCTTGAGTTCCGTGAGGTGGTCTTCATCGGGTCGTGGTAAAAGATCCACGACCTCGTCGAGGAAGCGAAGGGTCTGCTCTGTAGCTCTGCCGGTAAATCGAATCGGGTCCCAGGGGGGAAGACTGCCGACAATCTCGCCGAGAAAATCATCGGACTCGATCAAACTTCTGAGCGGATTCCCCTTTCCTTCGACCATTGACTCGCGGGCTTTCCAGGAGTACTCGCGGATTCGCTCGTGAAGTTGCTGGCGATCCCCGCCCCTGGAGACTCCTTCCATGAGCAATTCCTCGGTAGCGATGAAGGGCAGATATTCAGCGAGCCTTCTCTCTCTGACCTGGTGGTGAACGATGAGT
>JBBWWE010000489.1:0-3370 GCA_050256595.1 Planctomycetota bacterium | reverse complement strand
AGAGTTTCAAGACTGAAGGGCCCTTTACCAACCAGATCGCCAACGAACAGAAAAGATGATCCGGGATCTTGCGATTCGATCTCTTCGAGGGTTCTCTCGAGGGTATGAACGCAGCCGTGGACATCTCCGATGGCCCAGGTCGATTGGGATACCTCTGGTTGAAGCTTCGAATCCAACCTGTTCACCAAGCAATGGCTGAAGCCATCCCTTTTTGGAGTTTGTCAGGGCCCAGGGGGTAGACAAGATTGCGCCGGGAGTCGAACTCCCGGCGCATGATTCAAGTGACCCTGGCACGATTCGAACGTGCGACACCCGGCTTCGGAGGCCGGTGCTCTATCCACTGAGCTACAGGGCCATGTTATCCGGGAATTTGCGACGATCACTGTGATCGCAACAACCCAATTTTTAGCAGATTCCGACGCTGTCATCCAGACGCGCTGGCCAGTCGAAGGCTGATCCTGCACAATCAGGCAGATGGTTGTGCCAAAACTACTCTTCTGCATCAGAATTCTTTCGGGCCTGGTCAGTTGCCTCGCTTTGTTTAGCTGGCTTTCGTCAGCAGCGGGGAACCCAGATCCGGTCATCACTCCAGCGGTCGTTTTAGTATTGCTGGCCCTGGCACTGATAGATCTTTCCTGCCATTTACCTTCTCGTGTCTACGCGCGCTCCATGCCGGGGCTCATCATCGCGGCCTTTTGTATCGCCGGATACATGACCGGCGATGATATTCCCGTAGTTATCGCTTCGCTGCTAGCAGTAGTTACGTGTTTGTTGAGCATGTTTTCGTCGATACTGGATCGTATTCGCCGGGGTGGGCCGTTCCTCGTTTTTCTGGTCTTCCTGATCCCCATGGTTATTGGCGCCATCGTTTTGACCACTCCTCGATGCCAGCAAGCAACTCCTTCCTTGACTCCCTCCGAGGCGATCTTCACCTCCATCAGCGCGGTGACCGTCACCGGACTCACCGTGATCGATGTTGGTCGTAGACTTTCTGCCGAAGGGCAGTGGGTTCTCTTACTATTGATTCAACTCGGCGGCCTGGGGATGGTCAGCCTCTTTGCATTCTTCGCACTCGTTCTCGGTAACGGCCTGGGAATCCGGCAAGGCAGAGCCATCCGGGATTCACTCGATGGGATCGGGTCCGGGCAGTTGCGAGCACTGCTCGGCACCATTTGCTTATCGACCCTGGTGGTGGAACTGTGTGGTGCAGCCCTGTTGATGGTCACCGCTTCTGACTCCGTCCATATCCGCGAAAATCTGTTCCACTCCGTCAGCGCCTTCTGCAACTCCGGATTCACACTTAATAGCGACTCTCTGGGCGGTTGGAGTGGTACACAGAAATCGATCATGGCGGCCCTCATCGTAATCGGAGGAGTCGGTTTTCCTGTGCTCCATGAGTTCAAGCGACGATTACTCCTTCGAGACATCGATCGCACCTCCCTGCAAGTCCGACTGGTACTTTCGGTAACAACGGTTCTACTCATCACGGGAACGCTGGTGCTTTTTTTGACTGGCGCAGGAATGGATTCCTGGTTCTGGTCTGTGACCTGCAGGACTGCAGGATTTTCAACATCTTCTCCAGCGGGGCTACCACTTGCTGCCACACTCATGGTCATCTTGCTGATGATGATCGGAGCTTCCCCTGGATCGACAGGTGGTGGTTTGAAAACATCAACGGTTGGAGTTCTGTTCCTCGCCACCCGTTCGGAAATGAAAGGCGCTCAGAAAGTCATCGCGTGGAAGAGGACGATCCCGGACGCCGTGATCAGAACCGCTGCTGTTCTGACTCTGGTGGGAGGGGCCCTGTGGCTCACGCTTGTGACAGCGTTACTTCTTGTCGAATCCGAGGCTCTTCAATCGGGAAGGCTTACATTCGTCGATATCGTGTTCGAGGTGACCAGCGCACTGGGCACCGTAGGGTTGAGTCGCGAGGTCACCTCATCATTGACCGAGTATGGCCGCTGGGTGATTGAGTTCGCGATGATTATCGGTCGCCTGGGGCCGCTGGCGCTTGTGATCGCCATGGCATCTTTATCGCGACAAGCTCCGCGAGGAGAACGCCCCCAGGGGAGAGTGATGCTGGGTTAGCCTTTTGGTCCCGTCAACTGGGCAAGCCGATCGCTCGAGCCGAGTAGATATAATTTGTCCGTATCCTCGAACGGGACATCGATGGCGGGCGAAAAGTCATATGAATCACCACCATTTTTCGAGACGCAGATGAGATTCAAGGCGAAGTTCTTGCGGATCTCGATCTCTTTGACGCTAAGGCCAATCCAATCCTCTGGTACATCGATTTCGATGATGGCCTGGTCCTTGCTCAGTGGAAGGGAATCGATGGCGTTGGCAATCGTCAGTTTTCTGACCATGCTCTCGGCGGCTTTTTTCTCGGGAGAATAAACTTCCGTTGCCCCAAGTTTCATCAGGATGGCTCGCGAAGTCGGTTCGTGGGCGCGAACGATGATGGATCTGATTCCGAGTTCCTGACCGATCGTGGTCAGGAGGATTCCGGGTAAAGGTGTTTCTCCGATCGCAACAACCAGGACATCCACTTCCTTCAGTCGGTCTCGGGTAGCTTCTTCGTCTTGAATATCAAGAACCACTGCGTCGTCACATACTTCGGCAATGTTTTCGATTTTTCGTGGGTCCTTGTCGATCGCCAGCACTTCTACATCCATACGACACAGTTGTTTGACAAGGGTGGTGCCGAACTGCCCGAGTCCAACAACAGCGATTCGAGTTCGCGCCATGCTGTCCTCCGCTCAAAAACCAGTGCTCTTGACGATGTCCAGTTGCAGCAACCTCAGATCCCTCGATGCTGCCACATAAGCTTGTCGCGAACCATATGCTCTGTCACCGTTGCGGTCGAGCCAAGTTTGCCATGATTTCAAGGTCAGCAGTGTTTCTTCTCGTTCCTCGGTTGGAAAGCCCTCTCTCAATTTCTTTCGAATCCCCGAGATCCAATCAGAAAGTGCGCGTGGTGATCGACCGCCGATGGATCCGGGTTCTGTTGCTGAAGCAGTGTCCTTCCAGATTCTGGAAAGATAACGATCGAGGATCCTGCTGCCTTTTGTCGTCATCAAGGTTGAAAGTGTCTCCGGACCTCCCTTTTCGAACCACGTCATCCAGCGCTCGTGAGCTACGGTCTGACCAGTCCCCAGCTGATCTATCAGATCCATAGTATCGGCCAGGGATCCAGTGATGAGTTCCACGGGGATCTTCTCCGAGGCCGGGGCATCAATTTGAAGAATCTGCGAGGGTGCGATATTGATGCGTAATCCATCGGGAAGTTCAACGGTGACCATCCCTTCGCTTGCAACAAGACTCTTGAATTGCAGCAAGGCACCGGAACTCAAACGTAACTGGCGTTTGA
>JBBWWE010000488.1:0-11240 GCA_050256595.1 Planctomycetota bacterium | reverse complement strand
TGGAGAATGCGACTGAGTGATCCGGTGCCGTCTTTTGTCAGTTGTTCGGAAGCGGCATTGAGATTGGCCACGGTATCCTTCCAGGTGTCCTTGAAAGTTGCATCGTTGAGGATGGTACCGGCGAGTCCGTCCGTCCCGGTTAGTTTTGCGGTGATGACATCGATCCTGTCGACAGCCGCTTGCACCTTTTGACGAACTTCTTGATCCTTGAAGAGCAACCCAATCGCGCCCTTGCCGTCTCTGAACTCCTGCATCGCTGCTCTGATGTCGGCCAGGATCGACTTGAACTGTTTGTGCTGCTCCGAGTCTTCCGTGCGCAGTGATCCCAGGATTCCCTTGCCCTCTCTCAGATCGCCGGTGATTTCATACATGTCGTCGACAATTTGCAGGAACTTTGTTTTCGCCTCTGGATCCTTCAGGAGACCGCCAAAGATGCCATCCCCGGCGTTGAGTGATTTCAGCAAACTATCGAGTGATTCCAGGCCACTCTCGATCCTCTCCCGGTTCTCGCCGAGGATCTTACCGACCATACCCAGTATGTCTCCCTCGGATCTCCCCCTCAGATTATCGATGGGGGCCAGATCTCCTTTCCCCGGGTCGTAGTGCAGGTAGGAACCACCGAGGGCACTGGCGGGTTTGACCAGGAAGCTATGATCTCCTCGCGGATTGAGATCACTGTTCAACTTGATACGGACCAGTGCGCGCCCAAGCTCCTCTTGCAGTTCGATCATGTCAACGACACCTGCCTTGAGGCCGCGGACCCGTACCGGATCACCCGCTTCCAGTCCTCCCACGTCTTCAAATCCGATCTCGAGTAGCAGACCGGATCCGGTCGGGAACTGTTTCAGGTAGAAAGTGAGGGTTCCGATCAGCGCCAGTGAGGCCAGAAAAATGACTCCGACGATGAAATCTCTTGTCATGACAGATCGCTCTCTTCCTTGTCCGGATGGTCGGGCTCTGGTGGCTCGCTTGTTTCTCGGCCCAGTGGGCCTTCGACCAGTCCGTGGATGAATTGTTGTACCGCTGGATCGCTGGATTCGCGAATCTCATCTGGATTGCCTAGCGCGATCACCTTGCCGGCGTGAAGCAAGGCGATGCGGTCGGCGACTTCGAAGGCGGAGTTCATGTCGTGGGTGACCATCACCTGGGTGATTCCCACCTCATGTAGTTTCTGAATCAAGCCATTGATGATGCTCGATGAGATCGGATCGAGACCTGAAGTGGGTTCGTCGTGGAGCAAGATTTCCGGATTACTGATCAGCGCACGTGCCAGTCCGGCGCGTTTTCGCATACCCCCCGAAATCTCGGATGGCATCTTGTCGCCATGTCCGTCCAGTTCGACCTCCGATAGAACTTCCTCGATCCTCTCCTGGATCTGCTTTTCCGGCATCGAGTGACGCTCACGAAGGGGCAGTCCGACGTTGTCCGCAACGGAGAGCCAGTTGAGCAGAGCTCCATCCTGGAACAGATATCCGATCCTGCTGCGGATCTTGAGTAGAGATGCCTGGTGATGAGAAGAGATCTCCTGGCCCAGAACCTCTACCCGTCCCTGGTCGGGGGTCATCAGGCCGACGATGTGTCTCAGGGTGACGCTTTTTCCGGTACCGGAGCGTCCCAGGATGACCAGCGTCTCTCCTTGTTGCACTGTCAGGTCGAGTCCGTCGAGGATCACTCTGCCGCCGAGTTTCTTGTGGACATTTTCGAGGCGGATCATGACAGAAAACTCCAGGAGATGTAGTAGCCCAGGATGATGACGAGAAGGAACGTGACGACCACGGATCTTCGCGCTGCTTGACCCACGCCAGTGGCTCCACCTTTGGTGAGAAGTCCCTGTGTACATCCGACGGTGGCGATGGTGATGCCGAATACGACCGACTTGAGCATTCCAGTGAACACATCCAGGAACTCGAGGCTCTCGAGGGCATCGTTACGGAAAGCCACCCAACCGACATCGAATTGCGAGTTGGCAACCAGGCTGCCTCCGAGAATCCCAATGAATGCGGCGAAGATGGTCATCACTGGTGTCACGAGAGTGAGAGCCACCATGCGCGGCAAGACCAGAAAGCGGATGGGGGGGATCGACATGATGCGAAGTGCATCGATCTCCTCCGAGATTTTCATCGTCCCGATTTCTGCGGCGATTCCACTACCGAGACTTGCTGTGAGAATGAGTGCGGTCATGAAAGGACCCATCTCACGGATCATCGAGACGGCAACGATGGGTCCGATGAGACCTTCTTGTCCCAGTTCCTCCAGAGAATTGCCGCCGTTGAGGGCAAGGATCATTCCGGTGAAAAGCGCCACCACCGAGGTGACGAGAAAAGAACCTATGCAGTAACTGTAACAGAGGTCGAGGCAATCGCGGATCCGACGGCGACTGAGCAAGAAAGGAGCGTTCAGCAGCGTCCGGACCATGAGCACCAGCCCATATCCGGTGGAGTCAGCACTACGTCGGAGGAAGGACAAGAGAGGAGCGATGTAGCGACCAATGAAAACTCCCAGGTTTTCGATCGAACTCTTCATCCTGCTCCATCCCCGTGGTCGTAATCGACCGTTCCCCAGCTGCAAGATTCTGCGACCAGCTCACCGCCATGAATCGGCAGGAGGTCGCCTCAGAGAGAAATGTACAGGAGACGCCAGCGAGAGTCAGCCGACCGGGCGCTTCTCTCTCGAGAGAGAAGCCCACCCAGGATCGAGAAACCACCTTGATCGGCACCGCTTTCGGCGGTCAGGAGTCCCCAGAGAAGTTCCAGACCCCAGGAGTCCTGCTCCTGGCGCCAGCGAATCACCTGCCAGGCACGCGAATGAGACCAGGAGATTCCGGCCTGGTCATCGAAGGGAAGGATCGCCGGGGCGGATCCTGTTTTCAGCCCGTTGGCATCGGTTTTCCATCGAGCCAGGGGCCACAATAGATGATTCGATCTCACTCCCCGTTGCGGATCCTCATCGGTGATGCTGCGCCAAAACGGGAAGAGTCTCCGCACTTCTCGACGACGATTCGCCGCCACTTGATCTTCCCATTGCCAGATGGGCCACAGGAAGAATCCACTCTTGAGACCGGGTCGATCATGCATTCCCCAGATGGGGTAGAACTCGAGACGATTCCACTGGCCCTGTCTCTTCCCGATCGTCCAGGGTAACAGCGACCAGGTCGATATCTCGCTGCGGGAATCGTGCTCCTCGGTCCATAGTGGATAGAGGATCGCTCTTGCAGTTCGAGACTTCGATTCGATCTTGCCGTAGAAGGGCCACAACCAGCGGGAGGTGGTGGGATTTTCGGTATCGAGTTTAGTTCTCGTCTGATGCCAGAAGGGCCACAGGATGTAGGTGGATTCGTCGCGCAGTTCTCCATTGCCGGTGAAGCCACGACTGCGGGAATAGAAGGGAAAGATGCGGAATCCTTGACGGAGAGGACCTTGCTCGATTTCGACGAAGGGAAACAGCCAGTAGGTGGAGGTCTGGTCCCGGTCCTGGAGGCGTGCCCATAGCGGGAACAGGGTGAAGTCGATCCGGTCCTTGCCAAGAATCCCCTTGATGGTTCCACCGAAGGGGGCAAATGCGAAGTAGTTGCCTTCTTTTTCATCGAATCCCCACAGGAACAAGGGCAGGAAAAAGCCATCGATGTCCTCGCTGCCATCGGCATGGGTGTAGGCCATTCGATGGTAGAGCGGGATGAGCCAGGTTTCCCGGGACCGTTCTTCGACCCGGTCGCGAAAGAAGGGGTAGAGGATTCTCAGTTCTTCACTGCTGGCGGTCTTGCTGTGGGAGAAAAAGGGCCAGAAATGCTCCGATTTCTTTTCGATTCCCCCTGCCAGTTGCTCGCTTCGCTCGATGTAGAAGGGAGGTACACCCCGGTCTGTATCGATGGGTGTTGCGCAGCCGGAGATCAGGGTCGAGCAGAAGATGATGGTCAGTAAAATCCTCATCGATCCAACCTGACCGGCAGCATCAGATCAGGGGAGCAACCCTCCCAGATCCGGTCCAGATCCCGGTGCAAGATCATGCCGGGGGTGAGACCGAGATACTTGGTTGCTCCATTGCCAGTATCGTCGTCGGTGACGGCAATGCCGATCCTCATTCGCATTCCAGGCCAGGGTACGGAATCGTCTTCACCTCTTTCCTCGGCGATGCCCGCCCATGGGATGGTCATCTCGTAAACTGCTCCTGTTCCATCGGCTCGCCGTACGACGATGTGTTCTCCATCTGGTTCCTTTTCTTCCTCGGTACTGAAGGGGGGAGGATCTTCGCCCGTATCACCTACATCTTCCTCTTCGGGAACAGGCTGCGGGCGCGGAGGAACGAACGCGAGGGTCAAAACTTGATCATCGCTACGAGGACGAACTCCTCCATCGCCTCGGGTATCGAGCACAAGGATCAGGCAATCACCGACCCACCTCTTTGCGTCTCGGTCGTGACTGGTGGTGTTATCGTCGTCGATATCGACTGCGATATGGAGTCCTTCTTGGGTCCACCCGAGGAAAACACGTCCGGAGAGATCTGCTCGATCTTGCCAGGGGATTCGCGGCTCTCCAGGTCCTTGTAGCCCCCTGACGTGGCGTGGCCTCTCGAGCGGAATGCCCTGGGTCGCATTCCACGGTTCGTCCAGGGATCCGTCGATGATGGGCGCGACATGCATCTTTGCAATCATGTGATCGGCCTGGGGTTCCAGCGCGCGCTGTCTTTCTGCTCCCTCGAGCATCCAACTTGCGGTGGCTCGCTGCTGAGGATTCATATCCAGATCGAGAATCGTTTGCTCGAGCAATTCGATGACTCTGGAAGACTGTTGCAATTCAAGCAATCGAGAGGCCTCGACTTGCCAGTTGGTCGTCGCATCTAATGAGTTCCACGCGGTGATCTCGCGCTGGCGAGTAGTGAGGGACCGGAAACCTGCTGCTCCGCGGGAGGAAACGGTGAGAAGTGTATTTCCGACCACCGAAGCGTGATGCAGCCGTCCGAGTGGTTTTATGTGGTCCGAGACCTCCTGAATACCCTGGCGGGAGGTGAGCGGAGTACCTGTAGATCGATCGAGGATGGTCACCTCGCCGCGGAGTCGGTCTGCCACCACGACCCAGTCTCCGCGAGTCTGGAATTTTACCGAGTCGTAGGCGGGAGCAAGTTGGTGCGTCCACTCCAGTTCAGCCTCCGGAATTTCCAGCAGTGACAGCGCAAGTGTCGATCGTAGTCTCAGGATGTTTCTCTTCTGGAAATCTCCGCACACCAGCAGCAGTTCATCTGCATCGACCTGAAGCGTTGTGATTCGACGGCGATCTTCGGAAAGTTGGCGTTGCCAGCCAACCGCTCCCGTTTCCATGTCCAGACCGAGCAGTGTCGGTCGATCCGCGCTCCAGTACAGTTCGCATACCACTTGGTCTTCTGAAGGTGAAGAGTGCATCTGTGACAGGACGTGGGGCAAATCCGTGCTCCAGATGATTTTTGCGTTGTCGGAGTATCGACTCACGTTTCCGCGTTCGAGCGCGACGAGGAAACCCCCGGCAACCAGCAGCGGAGCCGAGGCGAGTGAGCCTGCCCGCTCGTCCAGTTTTAATTCCGTGAGTATCTCACCATCATCGAGCGAGCGCAGTTCGACCATGTCGGGAACTGCGTAACCGATGAGCAGTCGCTGATCCCGTATCATCGGGTCATCGAGTAGAGCTCCCCTTCGGCGTTGTTCCCACAGTGTCTGTCCGCTTCTAGCATCGACGGCGACAATTCGTTCGTCCCCGGTGACGACGATCAGGATCCCCTCACCGGCACACGATTGTTCGATTCTCACCTCCTGGCCAGGAGGTTCTTCATCCGACCCCATCCGGTGACTCCATGCCACACGGCCATCCTCTAGTTGTAATCTCCAGATCCTGGTGCGATCGTGAAAGACCAGCCCGGTGTCATCGATGTGAAGTGGTGCAGAGGGGAGATCTCGTCGCGACAGTATGATGCTTCCTCTGATCTCGATGGGGTCGCGATTGAGGTCTGTTCTCCACAGCAATACACCGTCTCGCGAGTCGATCAGTTGGGCCGATTCGGTGGTGAGAATCAACACGCGAGGGTCATCCTCGAAGTCGTCGTTTTCAGAGAAAGGCCAGATCTCACCGGAGCGAGTCTGTCCCAGTTCCAGTCTTCCACTCCATACTCGCCGGAGGGGGAGCCCCGGGTGATTTGTGGGGGATTCTGGCAGTTTTGTGATTTCACTGCGCAATTCCTCGAGTCGTTCACCAACAGTGGTCGTGCGTTCGATGCCATCGATGACCCGGGTCATGACACGGTCTCCGTCGGAATCGAGCAGATCTTCGATCTGCTCGATGGATTCCCTCAAACGTCCCTGTTCGCGCAGAACTTCTGATCGGCGTAGTTTGCCGATCACGGCCTCGTCGGTATCGGGCTCACGAACGATCAGCA
The DNA here is from genome assembly GCA_050256595.1 of Planctomycetota bacterium. Classification (GTDB taxonomy): domain Bacteria; phylum Planctomycetota; class UBA8108; order UBA1146; family UBA1146; genus UBA1146. Next base: position 4,844 of record JBBWWE010000488.1, on the reverse strand, counting down.
GGTCGATCTGGTGCAGGCACCGGTCCAGATCTCCGATTCGGTAGTAAGCTTCAGCAGCTTCCAGACGAGCGTTCCTGCCAGTACCACAGCCAGGGCGCATTCGCGCCAGTATTTGCCACCGCTCGGGTGAGGAAAAGTCCGCCAGTCTCCGAGCCTCTACCACAGCGCGAGCCTCGCGCTGTGCGATTCTGCCGGCGCCACCTTCGGCTCGATCGAGTCGCAGTAACAGGTGAGTGAAGGCGATCTCTGCCGGTACCCAGCTGTTGTTCAGTGACTGGACCATCGTCTGCTCCAGTGGACGCGCGGACTCATTCAGCATCAGTGTGCAGATCAGGGTTGCACACTGCAGGGCGCCGGCCTCCAGCGAGTGAAGAGCCCGCTGCCAGCCGAATGTGATTCGTTCCGTCGATACCGATTGGGCGCTGATGAGACTGGTTTCCAGATACACTCTTTGCGCCTCGGTGAAGACCATGTCGAGACGATCCAGCTGAAGTTCCACGGACCTGCGCAGGGCCTTCTGTGCCGGAGTATTGCCCGACAGGTCCAGGTTCATACGCGGATCGAGACGTCCAGAGATCACTGATTTCCACACATCATCTGGTGGAATCTTCGAAGGCACCAGGATACGAACTTCGCTGCCGGATCTGGTCAGGATGGCTCCGTCGAGAGGTTGCATCTCGTCGGCGACAGTTCCGATGCCCTGGATCGATTGCAAGACGCCATGCTGGTCGTAAGAACTGATCGCATCTCCCGAACTGACCCACCAGCCAGCCCCTGCCGCAGCGATCACGTCTGCCTTCTCACCCGAGAGCGGTTCAGTCAACTGACTTCGCCAGCGGAATCGTGGTGATTCACCGCTGCGACAACTCCAGCTGGCCAGTTCCGACCCCTCGATGACCAGCAATGCATCTCCAGCTGCCGAGAGGCACCAGCGGTGGGCTGAACGGGTGGGCACGGTATCGAGAATCTGGCCATCGCGAGCATCGAGGATGGTGATACCGGGGGCACCCGGAGGGAAGGCGAACAGTCGAGAACCGCTCCGGTACAGAAGTTGTCCGCTCGAGGGATTCTGGATCAGGTGGTTGCGTAGGCCAAAACGACTGGGGCCGTTGAGGTCCTGGATCCACTCCAGCGCGCCGTCGGATGTGCGCAGGCTGATGACGGATCCTCGACCGGAGGACCAGTGGATTCGTCCGATTCCAGCCACCGGTGTTGCTGGCGATGACTGCAGCGCCAGCCAGCTGGAACCGTTTGACTCTCCGAGGTGGCGAACCCACAGGATGGTCCCCGTCTCGTCGATGTGGCTCGCGAAAGCCTCGACACGATCTCCCTGGCTTCCCACCGCAACCACGACGATGCCGCCTGGCACGCGACACGGGGCGGACAGAGCCCGGATCGCCTGTGGATTTTTTTCGGGTCCCAGGATCTCATCGAGATCGACGGCCCAGATTTTCCTCCCTGTAGATCCATCGAGCGCTTCGATGCGATCGGTGAGGCTGGCGATGATCATCGATCCACGACGAACCGGACGAAGGATGGTTCTCGGAAGCGGATCTCGCTGTTGCTGTGGCAGAACCCGTCGCCAGATTTCCTCCGAACTGGCGAGGTCCACCGCACGGATCTCTCCCGGAAACTGGATCCACACTCGAGTGCCATCGGAGACGGCTCCGACTCGACCCTGTGCATGTTTCCAGGGTACCTCGAAACTTTCGGATTCGTTGAAGTCCGGATCGGGATCGATCGGAATCAGAACCTCGGCGGCTTCGACGCTGCGATCTTCGGTTACCGCGGGCAGTGGAGAGTTCTCGAGATCCTCGATCCATTGCAGTTCGACCGATCTTTGCCAACTCTGGAGATCACCGCGTTCGAGCGCGGATTCTGCCAGTGACCGGGCCAGAGGTGCAGGAACAACTCCGGCAGGAAGATCCATCAGCAAGCAGGCTCGTCGCCGATCGACCCGAGCATCGAGACCCGGTAGTGGAGATTGGGCGATGCGCGACAAAGTTCGCAGACGGATCTCGTCGATCACCCGATCTCGCAGCGGCCCCTCGAGACGAGCGACCGTCGAACGTAGATAGACCCCGGCGCCGACATGGAGTCCGCCTCCGAGGGGAGTAGTTCCGCCGGGATCCCCGTCGATGAGTCGCTCGGCGAGTGCTCCGAAGGAATCGAGGATCTGTGCGTCGATTCCCGTTTCCAGGCTCTCCTCGATACGTCGTACCAGTGGCGTGAGTTCGTGACTATTGGCTGGGATCCACATCGGATCGGCCGCCAGCAGCAGGTCGGTTCTGGTCTCCAGCGAGGCGCTCATCAGCAGTACGCCGACCACTAGCAAAGGCACAACCGGGCCCTGCACGGAGGATCTTCTCCGAAGAGGTTTCGGGTTCGGTTCCGATGGTCGCATCAGAAGGCCTCCTGGAGTTTCTTCCCGGGTCCCTCTGCTTGTAAGAGATGTGTCCCTCCGGCTCAACCGGTGGTGAATGAAGAGCGGGTACCGATGGAGCCGAGCAGGGCTGCAGCAGCGTCGGCGATGCAGCGTAGGTAGGCCAGAGGGGGCATTCCCGCAACCCTGGAGTGATCGGCCTCGATCACGAACAGGCCCTCCAGTTGCCCGAGCCAGAACAATGGCAGAACCAGTGCTGCTTGCTGGTCAGGGAATAGATCGGGGAAATCTGCCTCTCTCCAGCGTTCTGCTGGATCAGTGAATCTGCCCACGGGTAGGGATAGTTGTTCAGACGGTAGCTGGGTCGATTTGGCTGAAAAGGGGATCAGTTGTTGATCTTTTCGGACGAACAGCAGAGCCCGGCAGCCAGCGGGGATGGTGGAGAACAATAGATCTTGCAGTTGATCTCCCGTGGCAGAGGCAATCTTTCTGAGCATTTGCTCGAGGGGAAATCCGACTTCCGTGGCGCGGTGTTCTCTTCGTTCTGCCTCCAGCCGATGCAACGTGAGTTGTAGTTCCCCCTGCAAATCACGATTGGTCTGGCGCAGTTTCCGCCGTTCAGCTGCACGAAGCAAAACCTCCAGTAGATCCGTTTGCAGATCCACGATGGGCTTTTCGATGTAGGAATATGCTCCCAGTTTCATGGCACTCAGGGCACTCTCGAGGGTTGCCTCTCCGGTTGCCATCACGACCTCGACCTCGGGTGCGATCTTCTTGATCTCTCGGAGGACTTCGAGCCCGTTCATGCGGGGCATCCGCAAATCGACCAGCGCAACATCGGGTTCCTGCTGGTTGAGCAGTTCGAGTCCCTGTTCGCCTCCGCTGGCCGATCGGACCCGGAATTCTTCAGATTCGAGGAATAACTGGATACTTTCTCTCACGAAAGGGTCGTCATCGATGATGAGGATTTCCACGTTTGCGCCAGAGCAGAGATTCATCGTGATTGACCTTGCCAGATCGAAGATACATCGAGGGGATCGAGTTCCTCGCTGCCGAGTTGAGCCAGCGAGTCTGGCAGTTGCAGGTGGAAGGTCGCTCCCTCACCAGGAGCGGTGCTGAGTTCGATTTTCCCGCCGGCACCGTCGATGATTCGCTGCACCACGAACAGGCCGAGACCACTGCCCCTGTCGGCATCCTTGGTGGTGTAGAGCGGATCGAATGCCCGCTCGGCGACCTCGGGATCCATCCCTGGTCCGTCATCGATGACTTCCAGGTCGATCCCGCCATCGGGATTCTTTTTGCTCCGGATGGTCAGTGTCGATCCGGTTCCTGATTCACGAACGGCATCGGCAGAGTTGAGGACCAGGTTCATGATCACCTGTCTGAGGGCCGTGGCGTCTCCGGACAGCTGGAGATCATCTTCGATCTCCAGCACCGTCTCGAGACCAGCATCTCTGAGGCGTGCATCGCAGATTACCAGGGTTCCTTCGATGGCATCGGAGACGGAAAAAGGAGCTTCTCCTCCGGGATGGAACGGACGAGTCCGAGCAAAGGCGAGCAGATTTCGACATAGAGCACGGCAGAAATCTGCAGCATCATGAGCTCGCTTTAACAGTTCTGCGCTGCGGGTGCCTTGCTCCTTCTTGTCGATCTCTCGTTGAGCCAGTTGCAGGAATCCCATCACCGATGCGAGCGGATTGTTCAGATCATGGGCGAATCCACTGGCGAGTGTTCCGATGGCAGCCATCTTTTCCTGGCGCGATAGCTGCTCGCGACTGGCGAGCAATTCTTCATGCGCGTCGCGTAACTCCTCGAACAGGCGCGAGTTCTGCAGATCAACGGCTAGCTGTGCAGTCACGGCAGCGACCCAGTTCAGTTCTTCGAGATGGAATGCTTCGGTTCCCGCGCCTCGTTCCAGGTAGAGAACGGTGGCGTTTTCACCTCGATGCGCCAGAGGAATGGCCATCGCCGAGATCGCCTGCTTGCGACGCAAGCAGACGCTGGCCTCGAAAGAGTCTCCTACCTGTGAAGAGATGAGGCCCTCGCGCCGCCGTCTCGCTGTCTCGATGAGTGTGCGACTGGGATCTAGATTTTCGAGATCGATCTCTTGATGGTCTCGGGCGCCTACCACATGAGGACCTGTTTCATCATCCCAGCGGATCCAGCCCCACGCCTCGAAGTGAATGCCGCTAGCGATCACCTCGACCACCTGGCTTACCAATTTTTCGGCCGGCAAGTCGGACTGGGCTAACATGCCGACCTCGAACAGCGCTTCCTGAAGGCTTTTCTTGACCTGGGTTGGGGATGCATCTTCCCGAAGTCGTTTCTGAAGGCTTTCGGGATCGATTTTCACCGAGAAGGTACTGAGATGTTCCTGTACCGCATGAACTGCGATGCGGCAGTCTCCGATTCCGATCACATCTCCAGGTTCCAGGATGGTTCGGTCGACGATCTCATCATT
>JBBWWE010000487.1:0-13327 GCA_050256595.1 Planctomycetota bacterium | reverse complement strand
GGTGTAATCGGAAGCAGAAGGGATGATCGGAGTGTTGGTAACCGATGCTCCAGGAGCCCCGGCCACCTCGAGCGCTTTCTCACTGAGAGCAGCGTAGGTGATAAAAGCATCGGAAGGGAAGGGAACCTGGAAAGTTCCGGTCACGAACTCCGCCACGGTCGGCGGAGGAGACAAGGAGTATTTTTTGTTGTTACAACCCGAAATCCCGATGACAACCGAGACACAGATCATGAGCAGAATGCGACTCATGTGGATCCTCCTGTGTATGATTCAAATGGTCTATAACTTCCCCGAACATCTCCTCGGCAGCAGCCAGGGTCGAACACCTCTGATCGGCCCTGAAGGCATCTGATTCCACGTGCCGGAACATGGGAAAGTCCTACGATGGTCTTACGTGACTGCCAGCAAGATGTCAATCGTAGAGGGAGCCCCGGAACTCGATCCAGGCGCCCAAATGGGCCTCCTGGAGCCGATTCATCGCCTCAGCCCCCTCCAACTGGATATCGTCATGACCCAGCAAGTGTAAGAGGCCATGGATCAGGTACAGATGCACTTCTCGCAGCGGAGCACATCCTCGCTCCTGAGCCTGCTTCAGGCCGGTATCGGTTGATATCACAATTTCTCCGTCGAGCAGCCCCGACATCGTTTCCTCGAGCGGGAATGTGATCACATCGGTGGCACTGCGATCTCCCATGAACTCGCCATGGAGTTGCGAGATGCGCTCATCATCGACGAAGCAGATCCCGATCCGCCCACCATGTTTCTCACGGCCCAGGACAAATCGAACCAATTCCTCGATCATTACGGGATCGATGGCGATGGCCTGCTGGAGATCCTGGATCTCTACCTCAACCTCGAACAGGGGTTCCTCGCTCATGAACGTCGAGTCGTCACGGTAGGATCCTGCGACGAATCCGATGAGGAATCGGACGCAGCATTAGAATCCCCCTTCGAATCACTGGAGGTTCCATCCACCTCCGTAGGATATTTGACCCTGCCATGATGGATTGCAGTGAGAACGCGGACGAACGCATCCTCGATTCGATGTAGATCACTCATCGTCAACTCGCACTCATCGAGTTGCCCCTCCTGAGAGCGAGCTTGAACGATATTCCGAACGTGCTGGCGTACTCTTGTAGGGGTGGGATCGGAAAGGGTTCTCGAGGAAGCTTCTACCCCATCGGCCAGCATCAAAATCCCCGCCTCACGGAACGTGGGCCGAGGTCCGGGATAACGGAACGCATCTCGAGTTCGATCTGCTTCTTCCTCATCGACTTGCTGCGCCTTCTTGTTGAAGAAGAACTCAACGACCGAGGTGCCGTGGTGCATCGGAATCATGTCGACGATCGGGGTCGGAAGGTGCTCTTCCTCGGCGATCCTCATACCGTCCTTGACGTGCGCGATGACCACCAACCGAGACATCTCCGGAGAAAGTCGGTCATGGACGTTCTCTCCCCCCTGCATATTCTCGACGAAGTACCCGGGTTTCATCATCTTGCCGATGTCGTGGTAGAGGGCACCAACACGGCACAGCAATCCGTTAGCACCGATGCTCGCGGCAGCTTCTTCGGCCAGTTGCCCGACCATCAGCGAATGCTGGAAAGAACCAGGAGCCAGCAAGGAGAACTCGTTGAGAAGAGGTCGGTGAGTATCCGCCAGTTCCACCAGGCGAATCTCGGTCAGCACGTCGAACCACTTCTCCAGAAATGGCAGAGCACTGGTGATCAACACCCCTGCAGCAACACCACCGACCAGACTCCACGACGCATCGAGAAGCGGAACGGTGGCCATCAGGTTGTCGAGAGTGACCCCTCGAAATGCCATCGGATCGAGCAGCAACGCAGCGACTGCCTGGGTGAGCCCGGCCAGGAAACCGACTGTCAGGATTCGAGTCCGTGACCGAACCCGCTGGACTCCCTGGATCGCAACCAGGATTCCAAGGAACTGAGCCACCGCCATCGCCACTGGGTTCACATCTGGCAGTCGCGCCTCGACCATCAGTGCTGTGATGGCAATCGCCACCAGTGACACCAATAAGGCGCGATTGCTTCGCAGTAGAAAACCGAGAATCATTCCAAGTAACGGGACCGGCAGCAACATCACCGATACATCGGCCCGCTGCAGCAGCACCCAGTTCGCCAGAAGGAAGCCGTTCAAAAGCAAAAAGGTGCGCCCGATCTGGAGATCTCTTCGATCACGTTCGTAGCGCTGAGCTCGTGCCAGTAACAAGGCACCGACGAAGATGAGGACAACGCTGGCGAGCAATGCACCCCACTGCCAGGGAGAACCCTCCGAGAGGACGGGGGTTTCGTAACTCTTCCAGCCCACCAGGATGGTGGCGGCGAGTATCTGCACCAGCAGGATCAGAAAATGCCGAACCCGCCGCGAGGATGCTTCATCCGTGGCGATCTGGCTCGATCGAGTCTGCCGTCTGCCGAAAGAGAGTCGCTGCCAGGTCTTACCACCTGATCGCGCACGCGCCTTCGCCATAACTCCCCTTTCGCCCGGAACCACTCCGGGCATCGGGCGATCCATGCGGATCGCACCAAGCCACCATCTTCCGAGGAAACGATCAGTCTGTCCAAGGGAAGACGACGTTTGACGAGAAAGAGTTTCTTATCTAACCGGCCCATGAGCCGTAACACTTTTAGAACAATGAAGTTAGGGAGCCCTCAGGAGTCGTCTTCGCAGCGCTCGTAAGCGTCCACGATGCGCGTCACCAGTCGATTTCTGACAATATCGGAACTCTTGAGATCGATCCATGCCATCCCCTCCACCGACCCAAGAACCTCGCGAGCATGGAGCAATCCGGAGGGTTGTCCTCTGGGCAAATCGAGTTGAGTGGGGTCCCCCGTCACCACGATGCGCGATTGGGCTCCCATCCGGGTCAAGAACATCTTCATCTGGGCCGGAGTCGTGTTCTGGGCTTCGTCGAGGATGATGAATGCCTGATTGAGGGTTCTGCCCCTCATGTAGGCCAAAGGCACCACCTCGATGATCTCCCGATCGCTGTAGCGACGAACCTGATCGTACTCGAGCATCTCGTGCAGTGCGTCATAGAGGGGGCGAAGGTAAGGATTTACCTTCTGCTGGAAATCGCCTGGCAAAAACCCCAGTTTCTCGCCTGCTTCGACTGCTGGACGGCTGAGGATCAACTTTCGAACCACTCCCGCCTTGAGCGCCTCTACTGCCGTTCGCACGGCAAGATAGGTCTTACCGGTACCGGCAGGTCCAAGCGCCATCACGATGTCATTCGAAGCCATCGCCTCGAGATAACGTAACTGGCCCGCGGTTCTGGCGATCTTGTTGAGATCTCGATCGGCGACTCTATGCACGTTTGGGATGGGATTGTTTGACACCGAGATGTCATCATCCACAAAACCATCCACAGCACTGGATTCTTCCGGCTGCTGAAATTGAACGAGAGCATCGTCGAGTTCATCCTCGACAGTGTTGGATCCGGGTAAACGATGAGCAGAAAGCATCCGCTCCACAGCTTGATGGGCAGCGTTCACTCCAGGTTCCGGACCCTGTAAATCGAGAACGCGTCCCCGTGCTGCTGCTTCGATGGCGAAGCCATCTCGTATCTTTCGCAGATGTGAATCGCGAATGCCAAGAACCACCTGGGTTTCATCGTCGTCTTGAAACTCGATCGATATTTTCAAATGGCTCCGTTCCTATCAATCCGCCAGCACCGTCCTGAGCAAAAGCAACGTCGGCACTGCCAGTAGCAAACTATCGAGCATATCGAGCAGACCACCAAGACCCGGGATGGTGTTGCCGGAATCCTTGCGACCCGCGGCGCGTTTCAACGCCGATTCCTGTAGATCTCCCAGTTGCCCGACCAGCGCCACCAGCACCGCGAGAAAAACCCCTTGGGTCGGTGACATTGTTGCATCACCGAGCAACTGGGCATAAGCGAATCCAACCAGTGCTGCCGACAACACCCCTCCCAGCAATCCCTCGACCGTTTTTTTCGGGCTCACAGGGTGCAATGACGTCCGGCCCATCGCCCGACCGGTGAAATACGCTCCGGTGTCTGCACTCTTCACGGTCAGAAGTGCAAATAGCACCGCATGAACTCCGAGCGGATCGGTTTCGGCCAGTATCCAGACCGCTACTGTCGGTAACACCAGCCAGCTTCCGGTCAACACCGCCGTGGTCAGCCCAAACTGCAACGACCGACGATTCGATGCCATCGCCTCGGAAAGCAGCGATCCGAGCAATATCGTTGTCCCCAGCAGAACGACTCCCAGCTGTAGCGGATCGAGGGAAATCGCTATCGCTGACCAGCCGCTCCACAAGAAGACCAGGCAACCGATCCAGATCCTCGCCTTGTGGTCGTCACGAAGTGTCAGCGCCTCGTAGCAAGCTCCGATACCGAACAAGAACGCAAGAGCCATGAGGCCGTAACCGTCGGTCCACTGCTGAAGATCCGCGATCAGCAAGCCGATGGAGATCAGCAGGATCGGGATTCCCCAGCGAAGTCGGTCTGCCAGACCGATCATGCTTCTCCTCCGGAAGACGATGTCGGAATCGAGCCAAAGCGACGCACCCTGCGGGCATATTCCTCGAGCGCTGCATCGAGATGCTCGGAACCGAAGTCAGGCCACAGAACGGGGATGAAATGAAGCTCTGCATAGGAACAATGCCAGAGCAAGAAGTTCGAGATCCGCACTTCTCCGCCGGTCCGGATCAGCAGATCCAGATCGGGCATCCCGGGTTCGTAAAGAAGTTCGGTGACCCGGCGTTCGCGATCTTCCTCGGTACTCACGTGATGATCACTCCGACCTGAACCGGAGGATTCGAAGGCGTCCGCAATCTCTGCGCGCCCTCCGTAATTGACCGCCAGCCGCAGAACGATTCCATCGTTATCCGCCGTCTCGGCGGTCGCCTCCTCGAGCGTTTTCCTGGTCCGGACTGGCAGATCTTCGAGCCTGCCGATGGCCCGGAAGCGGACCTGCATTCGCTCCATCTCATCTCGCTCCTGACGTAGATGGTGCACGAGAAGATCCATCAAGAAGCCTATTTCTTCCGTTGGACGACGCTGGAAGTTCTCGGTGGATAGGGCGTAGCAGGTCACCTCGGAGATGCCACGATCATGAGCATCCCGAATCATCCCCCGAAGCGCCTCGGCACCCTGCGAATGCCCCTCGGTACGTGGCAGATTGCGCTCCTCGGCCCAACGTCCGTTGCCGTCCATGATGAATCCCACATGGCGAGGAACCATAGCACGGGAACTCCCGTTGCTGGCCATCGAGGAGTCTCCTGATACGGAATCCTCGCTGGAACTCACGCGAGTTCTCCCTCAACCCGGAACGGTGAGAAGATGAACACTTCGTCGCGTCGCTTACCCGTCGACAGGATCGAAACAGGAATTCCCGTCGCTGCCTCCAGGCGTTCGATGAACGGCTGCATCGAAATCTCGTCGACTTGATCCCAACCCGGCCACTGTTCGACCACCGGTTCGATGGATTCCATCTGGGCGATGCTCAAGGGGACAGAGTCAAGTAACTCTCCACCGATCCGGTAACCCGTGACCACAGGAACTGTATCTCTACCGATGAGAACATCGGCTTTGGTGAGAGCGAACGAATCGATATCGTTGATGGTCGAAGCGTACCGAAGCGTCGGGATATCGAGCCAGCCGACTCGACGAGGCCGACCGGTGGTGGTTCCGAACTCTCCACCTGCTTCTCGGAGTTCATCCGCAGCCTCGCCGTAGATCTCGGATGGAAAAGGTCCTTCCCCTACCCGCGTGCAGTAAGCCTTGGTCACCCCCACAACATGATCGATCTTGCGCGGAGAGAAACCAGTGCCGGTCCCCACTCCCAGAAAAGAAGGACTCGAAGAGGTGACGAACGGATAGGTTCCGAAATCGATATCGAGAAGGCATCCCTGGGCACCTTCGAACAGCAACTTCTTGCCCGCGGCATGCATCTCGTCGAGCAGTCGGCCGGTGTCGGTCACCTGGCTACCGAGACGATCCTGAAGATTCTTGCATATCTGCACACCATCGACGGCGCACTGCTCGGAAACCCCGAGCACCCGACATCGCTCACGCAGACGACCCTCGAGTTCGTCAGCGACGAAGCCCGGCTGGACGATATCTCCCATGCGAACCCCGTTGCGTCCGAACTTGTCCTGGTAGGCAGGGCCGATGCCGCGCAGGGTCGTGCCAATCGGGCGACTGGCCTGCTCTTCGAGGATTCGCTCGACGGCGCCATGGTGAGGCAAAACGACATGGGCACGATCGGAGATCCAGATGCGCGAGAGCGCCTCTTCGGACAGACTCTCCACTTCCTCGATCAGTTTTGATGGCTCGATCACCATGCCATTACCAAGGATCGCCTGGATCCCGCCATGCAGAATACCTGTAGGTATATGGTGCAAGACATGGCGGACATCGCCGATGTAGACCGTGTGTCCTGCGTTGGCACCACCTTGATAGCGAACCACCGCATCGACATCACTGGCCAGGACATCGACGATCTTGCCCTTGCCCTCGTCTCCCCAGTTCAGTCCGACAACACAGATGTGTTGCATCCCGACTCTCCTGTTCCTATCGAGCGCCAGCAGCATTTGCCGACGTCAACTCGGTTATTCCGCCCATGTAAGGAACCAGCACCTCGGGAATTCGAACTGTCCCATCGGCTCTCTGGTGATTCTCAAGAATCGCGATCAATACCCTCGGTGTCGCAATAGCGGTGTTATTCAGCGTATGACAGAAGTGCACCTTACCATCGTTTCCGCGATATCTCAGGTCCATCCGACGAGCCTGGTAATCATAAAATCGAGAAGCTGAATGTGTCTCTCCCCAGCCTCTCGATGGCATCCATGCCTCGATATCGAACTTTCTCACCTGGCCCATGCCCAGATCACCGGTACACACGTCCACCACCCGATAGGGAATCTCCATCGCCTGGAGGATCTCCTCGGCATTGTCACGGATGAACTCGTGGTGCTGGATCGATTCGTCGATGTCGGATTTGCCGATGATGACCTGCTCCACCTTGTTGAACTGGTGGATCCTGTAGAGACCCCTAGTGTCTTTTCCTGCCGCCCCTGCCTCCCTGCGGTAACAGGTGGACCAGCCACAGTACCTCAACGGCAGTTGATCCTCCTCGAGGATCTCACCGGAGTGGTAGGCAGTGACGGGAACCTCGCTGGTACCCGTCAAGTAGAGATCATCTCGAGGGATCTCGTAGGTTTGCTCCTCACCTCCAGGAAAGTACGCAGTTCCGAAGAGGGGTTCATATTTCACCATCGTCGGAACGATCATCGGAGTGAAGCCCTTGCTGACGACATGGTCGAGAGCAAATCGAAGCACGGCCAACTCGAGCAGAGCTCCGGCTCCCTTGAGGATGTAAGTCTGAGAACCGGCGAGTTTCGATGCGCGGGGGAAATCCACGATGTCGAGATCCTGGCCCAACTCGACATGATCCTTGGCTTCGAAATCAAACTCCGGAGCAGATCCGACAACTCGCAACTCGACATTGCCACTCTCATCAGCCCCGACAGGAACATCCGTTGCGGCCGGCATCGGAACACAGGCGTGGATGGAGTCGAGCTCGGTCATCACGGTGCGCAACTCTTCACCGAGCGATTTTATTCGCTCGGACACTTCGCTCATGCGTGATATCGCCTTTTGCTTGGCATCCCCATCGAGTTCCGCGATTTCCTTACCCGCGTTCTTCTGATCGTGTCTCAGTTGTTCCTGCTCGGTAAGAAGGACTTTCCTCCGATCATCGAGTTCGATGAGACGATCGAGATCGACATCGATTCCCTTGTCGGAGGCACCTTTTCGAATCAGATCCAGTTCTGCCCGGATGTATTTGAAATCGAGCATCGAAACTCCCCGGGGCCGTCCTTGCATGCTGACCATCGAAGCAAGGTGCCCGCCGGGCGAGGATAGACCCCCAACCGCATCTCTTCAATCGAGGCAAGTCAGGGAGATAGAGATCCTGGGATTGCGGTCCGCACCGCACTGGCCCCCAGTTGGCTCCAGTTCGCGAGTTCTGCGGTCGCTCGCTCCTGGAGATCCTGATCCTGCTCCTGTGAGCCGATCAGGGCCGGTAGCAGCAATTCCTGAGCCGCCACCAGATCCCCCCGGTCGGCCAGGGCACGAGCTTCCTCGAGTGTCCCGAGCAGTCGAGTGCGGGCGATCTGGCTCGCCACCTGCTCCAACTCGATTTCGACGGACGCGATGGCATGGGTCCGAGCCCGATCGATCTCGGTCCGGGTGACCGGAAGTCCATCGCGACCCTGATCGGAAGGACTCAGTTCGATGACGACATCGATGGACTGACCGATCTCTCGACCTGTCTGGTCGATGAGCCAGATCGGGAGAGTTGCGTGGATACGCCACGTTTGACCGACGTACACAGGAGCCCGCTCCTGCCAGATTCCACGCGAACGCCGTGGCGTACTGGTAGCCAGCCGGCGCGAGAGTCGTGATGCTTCGGATACATGGAAAGAAAGACGCGCTGAAATCAGGATGGCATCCTGAGGTCGTGCCTGAAGCCACAGGGAGGTCAGCTGCTGGATCTCCTCCAGCAACACGTGCCACCGCTTCACATCGGCACTGTGAGCCGGAGAAGGAGCCCAGCGCCGACCGACTTCGGTGAAGCGGCTCGAGAGAGATCTCCTGGCATGGCTCCTGTCGATGGTGACCGTCGGGATTCCTGCCATCAGGATGGAAATGTTGCTGTCGACCAGTTCATCGGGCAACTCGCCACGAACGATGCGAGGCAGCAAAGGGACAGCCACTCGATCGCGAAGTTGCTGTAGCCTCCGGGCGACCGGCTCCCCCTCCTGGAGCAGTCGGGCCAGCTGTAACAAGGCACTGCCCATCTGCTTCGACTCGATCAACTGCTCGATGCTGTGATGGAGGGTTCTGCGCGCCCAACGAGCCATACCGATTGCGTGGCGATCATTCACGCTGATCGATTTCAACCTGCCTGCCAGTTGCAGCACCGCGGATGGATCCTCGCGATCCCGGGCGAGTTGTAGTTCTCGACGGGTTCTGTCGATCAACTGTCTCTTGAGGGAAGCGATGTGCTCGAGAAGAACACGATCTCCTGGATAGTTCTTCGTCAGCGGCTCGAGCAGGAGGACGGCAGACTGTTCCTCTCCCGTCAGCAGCAGTTGCTCGGCACGCTGTAACATTTCATCGCAGTGGGATCTCTGATCGATCCTGCCTCTCCAGCGCTGCAAAACCTGCTGTACGTTGCGAGGAGGGGCGACACCTGCAGCCACGCAAACGATGAAGATCCGCTCGAGGCGAGGATAGATATCCGTCATCCCGGATGAGCCACCGGGGCGATCGAGGGCAGCCAACCGATCCCGGATATGCCTCCAGCAACGATCCCTCAGTTGCTCGGTGAAAGGGATTTCCAGGTCGAGATGGTCGGCCGGAATCACCAGGTCGCGGAGAGCACCCGGCAATACCAGCAACTCGAGAAACGCATCCTCCCAGCGGCTTTCATTCCAGGCACGGGAGATTCGCTCGACTCGCTGAAGATCTTCACTGCCGATGACCGGAAGGTCGTCGGTGGCCGGTCCCCGTGCAACAGCCTGAGGGAGCTGGTACGGGTAAACCCCATCACCAAACAACAGCAAGAAACAGAAGACGATCGCAATCCAGTAACGCACGGATCCACTCCATCGACCGAACTTCCCGGCAGTACCGAAAAGTGAGGACTGACTAACTGGGATCCGACCAGAACGGACCCCAGAAGCGTATCATCCTCGCTGCGATGTTGTCTTCGTGCCGACCTCGTCACCGCTTCCTGCAGCGCTGATAGCCCCCTCCAGAACCCTGTCAGGCCCCAGTTCGCGCCAACGGCAGGCTCGAATCTCGTGGGCGAATTCCATGCGCGAAATTCCTTCTCCACCGATCGGTCCGGGCGCCGTACGCCCCCCCACCACCTTGGGCGCGACCAGGATCTGGACTCGATCGACCAGATCGGCATCGAGGAAGCGCCCATGTGTATCGGCACCCCCCTCGACCAGCAGATCCTGGACCCCTCGGGTGGCCAGATCCGCAAGCATGTGCACGATCGAGATGCTCCCGGAAGCAGCATTCACTGCCACCACTTCGGCGCCTCGGTTCCGCAGCGCCTGGGCCGCTGCCGTGGTCTCCGTTCCGGCGGCACAATAGATGAGAACGGGTGTCGTCTCCTCGAATAAACTTGCCTTCTCGGGTGTTCTACAATTTGGATCGACCACTATCCGCAGAGGCTCGGGCCTTTCGGCAGTCCGTGCAGTCAACTGTGGATCATCCGAGATGACCGTTCCCACACCAACCAGGATGGCATCGACTTCACTGCGCGCCGCACGGGTTGCCGTACGCGTTTCTTCACAGGTGATCCAGTGAGAGTCTCCTCCCGCACAGGCAATCCTGCCGTCGGCGGTCATTGCCCATTTGGCAGTGACCAGTGGTCGAGAGTTGCGAACGTGGCACAGATACCCGGCGATGAGCCACTTTCCATCCTCTGCGAGGAATCCTCTTACCACTTCGATCCCGGCAGCGGATAATTGCTCGTAGCCTTTACCCGATGTAATCGGGTTGGGGTCATCGGCGGATACAACCACCCGGGCGATTCCTGCGTCGATGATCGCCTCGGCACAGGGCGGTGTCTTGCCATGATGGGCACACGGTTCGAGTGTGACGTAGAGGTCGGCTCCACGAGGATCGATTCCCGCTTCTCGGGCGGCTTCCAGACAGTTCACCTCGGCGTGGTTGCCGCCATGAAACTGATGCCAGCCCTCGGCGCGTCGTTCAGCGTCAGCTCCAGCGACCAGCACCGCGCCAACAGGGGGGTTCGGAGAAACTCGACCCAGACCACGGCGGGCCACTTCCAGCGCTCGCGACATCGCCAGTGGGTCGGGGAATTCCTGCGACATCACGAGGTGCAGGGCAAGATGGGCATCGATTGGGGCCCGGCAACCCTGTTTCCGTAGAGCGTCGCCGACGAAGCACGATCGACTTCGACCACGACAAAAGAACCAGCCGTTTCATCTGCCTGGCTATCCCAGATGACGGTCTTGTGATCGCGAGCACGTCCCGACCAGCGCTCGGCGTTGGACTTCGACGGGCCTTCGGCGAGCACCTCGACCTGCCTACCGATGAATCTCTGGTTACGAATCTCACTCTGTTTGGCCAGTGATTCGAGCAACAGATGATTGCGCTCCTTTTTCACCTCGAGGGGAATATCGTCAAGCATCCGATCGGCACTGGCAGTACCCGGTCGGGGTGAATACTGGAAAACATAGCCATGGTCAAATCCAACCTCTTCGACGAGCGATAGGCTCTTTTCGAAGTCGACATCGGTCTCCCCAGGAAAACCAACGATGAAATCTGTCGCCAGTGTGATGTCAGGGATCTTCTCTCGTAGCCTATCGATCACGTGCAGGTAGAAACTTCTGTCATAGGTTCTCTTCATCCGGGCAAGAACATCATCGCTGCCCGATTGAACCGGTAGATGCAAATAATCCATCACCTTGGAACATTCTGCCATCGCCTGGATCAACTTGGGGCGCAGGAAACGTGGATGGGAGGTGATGAAGTGGCAGCGTTCGATCCCGTCGATCTCCTCGACTCCACGAAGAAGAGTATCGAGTCCGACACCAGCACCCAGCCTCTTACCGTAAGAGTTCACGGTCTGGCCAAGAAAAGTAATCTCACGCACACCGGAATCGGCCAGCCGGCGAACCTCGTCCAGAATCATCTCGGGAGGTCGAGAAACCTCCTTGCCACGAGTCGTCGGCACGATGCAATAGGTGCAAACCATGTCGCAACCCCGCATCACCGAGACGTACGCGTGCCACTGATTGGGGCCCAGATTTCGTTGGCGGACAAACTCCAGTGGGGAATCCATCTCGGTGGCCAGAAGTGCGCTGCGAGAGCCTCGTGCCTCGTCAATCAACTCCGGCAATCGATCGAACTCCCGGGTTCCGACGACAAGGTCGATCCATGGAGCCTTTTCGGTGATTTCATCCTGCTTGTGTTGTGCGACACAACCGGTCAGACCAAGAACCAGATCAGGCTCCTCTTTCTTCCTGCGCTTGAAACTGGTCATTCTCATCAGCGCACGCTCCTCGGCTCGCTCTCGAACCGAACAGGTGTTGTAGAGAATCACTCCCGCCTCATCCGGATCGTGAACCAGCTGGTAGCCCTTCTGCAGTAATCCCTCGAGCATCAACTCCGCATCCAGCTTGTTCATCTGACAGCCAAACACCTCGAAGTAGACCTTGCGAGCCTTCGGCACATCGAGAGCCGTTGGCTCCAGTTGCATCGGATAGGTTGGCTTCAAGGCTCCTCCTGACGCGATTACTCGAGAACAGTTCGATCTGGATGGTAGGAATCGATCACTCTCGGGTCAACATGACCCACAAGGATCATCGAGACTGCCACGGCGAGATATAGCCAACCGCAAGCCTGACCACCAGAAACACGGCCCCTGATGCGCACAGGAGCGCCAACCAGGGCAACTCGGAAACGAGCAAAATAACCGAGCAAATCAGCAAAGAAGAACTGAGAACCCCCTCGACGATCCGGCGACTCGATCCATCGATTCGTCTCGAGAGTCGATCCATGCCGACAATCTCTGACTCGACGCGTAGGCGTCCACGAGTCGCCCGGCGCAGGGCATCAGAGAGCAGTTCGGGTAACTCACCGAGGGTCTCGATCCCGTCGATGGTCTGATCGGCAGTTCTCCGGAGGATGCCATCGGTGCCCCCCTGTTCCTGCATCAACTCGATCAGGAGCGGCTCCAGTTCACTGGTGGTGTCGAAACCGGGATCCAGTTTTTCGGTCAAACCCTCCAGCAGAACCAGCGAACGAGTCATCCGAACAAACCCTGGCGCGATCTCGATGCGGTGCTCTGTAGAGATATCGATGATGCTCTTGAGCAGTGCGGGAAGGTCGACATCGGAAAGTTGCAAACCGACATATGGATCCAGTCTATTGGCAATCGACTGGGTCAACGCAAAGGTATCGGCATCCCCGTGGCAATAGCCGACATGAAGAACCTGTTGAGCCAGTTCCTCGTAATCTCTCTCGACGAGGGCTTTCAACATCTTCGACAGACGCCAGCGAAGTTCCTTGGTGAGCAGTCCCGTGAGACCGAAGTCGATCCAGCATAGACGACCATCAGGTCTGAGAATGATATTGGAAGGATGCGGATCTCCATGAAATTGACCATGTCGAAAAATCATGGTGAAGAGAGACCGCGCGCACATCCGTACCACTTTCCGTCTTTGCTTCTCGTCGAGATCGGCACGCCCGATGGGTACTCCATCGACCCAGTCCATCACCAGGACC
>JBBWWE010000486.1:0-2171 GCA_050256595.1 Planctomycetota bacterium | reverse complement strand
CCGAAGCGGCGCGCGGCATCGGCGATGGCGCAACTGACCGCACCGGTGCCGCCGCGAGCGAAGCCCCAGGAACGCGAGGCACCGTCGATCTCACCCATGTAGTGGTGCAGCAGCACGTAGGCGGTTCCTGGGGAGCGCACGCCGAGAAAGGTGCCGATGATGCCGCTGACCGCCATCGGTGCCTTCAGCGCATCGGATTCGAACCAGCGATCGAGGAAATCGACGGCACTCATGGTGAACATCTGAATCTTGCGCAGCCGATCGACCGGATCGAGTTGGCGGAATCTGCGCCCCAGTTTGAGCAGATCGAGAAGATCGCCGAGCCCCGGATCGATGGCATCCGGAGGAGACATCTCGAGGATCGGTCGCACGAAGCGAGCCAGGCGCATCATCGCATCACCAAACAGGGGATAGTTCTCGGCATCGCGGCGCGAGAAACGGGAGATCTCACGACGCGTTTGCTCCTGATCGGGCCAGCGGACCAGGCTGCTGCCATCGGGAAACGGCGAGAAGGAGCACTCCAGCGGAATCAATTCAAGACCGTGTCGGGTGAGGTCCAGTTCGCGGATGATCTCCGGTCGAAGCAAACTCACCACGTAAGAGCAGACGGAATACTTGAAGCCGGGGAACACCTCCTCGGTCACCGCTGCACCGCCGAGAACGTGACGCGCCTCGAGCACCAGAACCTTGCGCCCGGCACGAGCGAGGTAGGCGGCACAGGTCAAGCCGTTGTGGCCACCACCGATGATCACCTGATCGTAGACTGCTGCCATCGCTCAGTTTCGCTTTCGTGGAGGGTCGAAGAAGGGCCGTTCGACGACCGTTGCCGGGATCCGATGATGGACGTGTTCGATGGTGAACTCGACCTCGAGACCGGTTCCGGGTTCGCAAGCGCTGCCCTCGACGGTGGCGAGGGCGATGGCACTCTTGAGGATCGGCGAGAAGGTGGAACTGGTGATGTAGCCAACCTGTCGACCTCGCCGGTGCACCGGTCGCGAAGTGCGGCACGCCTCGATCGGCAGAACCGGGGGGAGACCGACACTGGAGTACAGTTTTTCGATGTCGGGCAGAGAAAGTTCGAGACCGACCAGTTTCCACCGCGGCGGCATCCGTTTTTCCCGTTCGAGGGCTTCGCTGCCGACGAAGGAACCTCTACCGAGGTCGACGGCAAATCCGATCCCCGCCTCGAAGGGCGATGACTTGCGGCTCTCGATCAGGCAGGTCGGGGCGCTGTAGTAGTCGATGCCCTGCAAGACGAACCCGGCTTCGATTCGAACGATGTCGAGCGCATCGAGGCCGACCGGAAGAAGGCGATGCGGTTTTCCCGCCTCCATCAGCCGATCCCAAAGTGCCGTGGAGTGTTCCGGCTGGCACCAGAGTTCGTAGCCGAGGTCGCCGGTGTAGCCGGTTCTCGAGATCTCTATGGGGATTCCATCGAGAGACATCGTTGCCATCTGGAAGTAACGCAGAGGAATCTCTTGGCCCGCCGCTTGCTCGAGTATGGCGCGAGAGCGCGGGCCCTGGATGGCCAGACTGGCGATGGAATCGGACTCATCGACGAGGCTGACATCGAAGCCGGCAGAGAAGCGATCGATCCATCGCCAGATGGGAGAAGCCGCCGTGAGGCGGTAACTTCCGTCTCCCAGGTTCATCACCGTTCCATCGTCGACCAGTTTCCCTGCCTCATCGCAGATGGCGACGTAGCGAACCCGGGCCGGGCGCAGTCGCTGAATATCACGGGAGGTCACGAAAGAGAGAAATGCTGCGGCGTCGGGACCGGCAACGGCGATCTTGGTCAACGGCGAGACGTCGAGCAGTCCAGCACTGTGGCGGATGGCGTGATACTCCGCTTCGAGATGGGTTCCGTAGCGGCATACTGCGTGAAAACCTGCCCAGTCCTTCCACTGCAAGGAGGTGCACAGGGGCGCTGTACGATCGTGGAACGGGGTCGGGATCGGCATGGCGGGATCATACGATCCGCCCCGGGGGTATTGGAAGTCCAAGGGTGGTGTCGGACTCTGCAAGTCTTCGGCAAACAGCAGCGGGATGGATCTGGTGATGTGCCGGGGGGCATGCCCCCTTCCAGAAAGTGATACCGCTGCCAGGGGGGCTGCTGTAGGAAGGGGAGCAGAGCCACAAAAAGAGCGATCCACACGAGAGAGTGCCGTTGA
>JBBWWE010000485.1:0-20197 GCA_050256595.1 Planctomycetota bacterium | reverse complement strand
CCGGACCCCTTTACCGTTATCACGGCAGCACTATTACGGACAGGGCGGGAAACTGTCGCAGTCGATGGAATCGGTGTCCGTTGCGTCGACTCCACAGTTCGGGTAGGGAGCCGGCGGGAAATTTCCGTCGGAGAACAGATTCGACAGCAAGAAAACCGCATCGCTGATGTCGAAACCTCCATCGTCGTTGATGTCACAGGCATCTCCACAGAGAGGAATCCCTGCCCCGGCAAAAAGGAAACCCAGAGCCGCGACCACGTCTGCGATGTTGTTAGCTCCGTCGGCATTGCAGTCGCCTCTGATAAAGATCGGACCCGCATCGCAGATTACATCGCAACAGATCTGACTCAGCACTCCGCCACAATCATCGAGCGCTTCGATACAGATCTGCTGGGCATCCGGTGAAAGACCCAGAGAACTTTGCCAACTCGTGGTAGTTCCAGTCTCTGTATTTTGCAACACACCGTCGAGGTACACGTTGATGACGGAGTAACTGCCCTGGTTGGCCCAACTCGCCTCGACGGTGCAGCCTGAGATCGGATCGGTCGTCAAGATGTTACAGGCGAGACTGTTCGGCGCTGGTGGAGGCACGAAGACAGGACAGGATCCGGTCGTGCAGGAATCGGTAGACGAAACCGGTCCGACCACACCTCGGACACAAATATCAGTGGTGGCTGTCGGAAGGGTGACTGTGGCGGAGGTGGCAGATCCCGGCACCGTGGCGACAAGGGTGCCACCAACTCGCACTTGAACGGTTGAGTAAACAGCATTGTTGGTCCAGTTGACCTGGTGACTGCAAATGCAGATGTCTGTCAGTGTCGTCGAGACACCGGTCGGTGCGGGCACCTCTACGGTCACGCTGCCGGCTTCGGTGGCGGGGAAGACACTGACTCCGCCGACGGTGAAAACGATATTGGTGGGCGGAGAACCGAGGTCGGTGGCCGGGTTCAGCGCCGAGGAACTTCCTGCCGTCGCGCTAGCCGATACAGCATATTCCATCGTAGCGATCTCCTGGCCCGATCCGGCTGGCAGTGAATCGAGTGAACCTCCAAAGGTGAAGATGCAGGCCAGGATGACACCCGGTCCATTGGCAGGATTGAGATCTTCGAAGAAGTAGTCGGCTCCAGTTCCGCCATTGAGTGGAGCCAGGGCAGATCCCTGGTCGATACCCAAAGGAGTGAGCGTACCACCGTCATGGCGTACCCCGTAAGAGAAGCCCAGTACCGGATCGTCATGGGCGATCTGTACGCTGGTGGTGACGTTGTCACCGGGCATTGCCGATCCATCCCCAACGGTGAAGATGTTCTGAGCCCCGAGAGATCCAGAAAGGAGGGTGACGCAGGCAAGCACTCCGAGATGGAGATGAAGATTCTTCATGAAACTGACTCCTATGAGGCTGCAGCGGACCAAGTAGACCCACGCTGCAGCAAAGAAAATATGCCACGACAGGCTACCTTTATTGGACCCTCAGAAGGCACGCTTGGCAAGATCTGTCAGCAGGAATCTCTCGACGGCACTTCCTGCCACGAACTCTGGACGCTAGGATCGATGAGGTCTCCGCAGGACTTCCATGACTGCGGTTTTTCGAAGACGAGGTGAGGATTGAAAAGAACAATGAAAGCCCTCGTCAAGGAAGTTCCCGAAGCGGGACTGAGCCTGCTCGAGAAGCCGATTCCGGAGATGACTCCTGACGGAGTCAGGATCCGAGTTCTCGCCACATCGATCTGCGGTACCGACCTCCACATCTATAACTGGGATGCCTGGGCCGCTTCCAAGGTGACTGCTCCGTTGATTGTGGGCCATGAGTTCTGTGGTGAGGTGATCGAGGTCGGGGAGAAGGTCACTCGTTTCGAGCCCGGTGATTATGTAGCCGCTGAATCGCATGTTTTCTGTGATCACTGTCGTCCCTGTCGCTCCGGTCAACGTCACATCTGCGAGAACGAAAAGATCATCGGAGTGCAGAGAGACGGTGCTTTTGCCGAACAGATCGTCATGCCGGAGCGTTGTATCTGGCGAACTTCCGAGCACCTGCCGCCGGAGATCGCTACGCTCCAGGAGCCGCTCGGAAATTCAGTTCATGCGACGCTCGCGGGAGAAGTGTCTCGTCGTCATGTGATGGTCACCGGTTGCGGCCCCACCGGTCTCTTCGCGGTTGCCATCGCCAAGACTTGTGGAGCCGCATCGGTGATGGCCGTGGATGTGCAGGGCTACCGGCTCAATCTTGCCCGTGAACTGGGAGCGGATCAGATTCTGAACCCTCTTGAATGCGACGTGGTTCCAGAAGTTTACCAGGCGACCGAAGGGCGCGGTGCAGATGTCGTACTCGAGATGTCGGGTAACGAAAAGGCCATCGAGGATGGTCTCCGGTGCCTGAGTCGTGGGGGTGACTTCCGATTTTTCGGGGTTCCTTCCGATCGCATCTCCATAGATGTGGCTCGTGACATCATTTTCAAGGGTGCTCGCGTTCAGGGCATCCTTGGCCGAAAGGTCTGGGACACCTGGCACGATACAGGTCGGCTTCTCGAAGCGGGTCTCGATCTGACACCGATCGTGACCCATCGGCTGTCGATGGATGATTTCGAGGTCGCCTTCGATTTGATCCAGCGAGGTGAGTGCGGCAAGGTGATCCTGTATCCGGATGGAATCCCCGATTAGGTTCTGGAGACCGGGTGAGGAGGAGATTTGTTTTCCGAACGTGAACGTTTCGTCGAAGAGTTACAGCAGATTCAGGATGCCGGTCTGTGGAAGAGCGAGCGCCAGATCTTGGGTCCTCAAGGTGCAGTCATCGACACCGCCGATGGCGAAGCACTGAACTTCTGCTCCAACAATTATCTTGGACTCTCCAGTCACCCGGACATCCTCGAAACGGCAAAATCTGCACTCGAAACCCACGGGTTTGGACTCTCTTCCGTGCGTTTCATCTGTGGAACCCAGGACATCCACAAGCAACTTGAAGAGAGGATCTCACGCTTTCTCTCGACCGAGGACACGATCCTTTACACTTCCTGTTTCGATGCCAACGGAGGTCTGTTCGAGACCATCCTTGGCCCGGAAGATGCCGTGATTTCCGATGAGTTGAATCACGCCTCGATTATCGATGGAGTTCGATTGTGCAAGGCTCAACGGTTCCGCTACTCTCACAGCGATATGTCTGATCTGCAGCGGTGTCTTGCCGAGTCAAAGGGTGCTCGAACCCGTCTGGTGGTTACCGATGGGGTCTTCAGCATGCACGGTGATCTGGCTCAACTTGATGAGATTTGCTCCCTTTGTGATGAGCATCGAGCCTTACTGGTGGTGGACGACTCGCATGCGACCGGTTTCATCGGAAAGACGGGTCGCGGAACTCCCGAACACTTTGGTGTTCAGGATCGCGTAGATATCATCACCAGCACGCTCGGCAAAGCTCTCGGTGGTGCCAGTGGTGGATTCACCTCCGGATGCAAGGAAGTGATCTCGCTGTTGCGGCAGCGCTCTCGGCCCTATCTGTTTTCAAATACGGTTGCACCTGCCATCGTCATGGCCGGGATACGAGTGCTCGATCTCATCGATGCAGAGCCGGACAGAGTCGCGCTAAGTCAATCGAACACCCTCAGGTTCCGCGAGGGGATGACCGAGGCGGGCTTTGACATCACGCCAGGTGTGCACCCGAACGTGCCGATCATGATCGGTGACGAGCGAATGACGATGGAAATGGCCGAGAAAATGAACCGGAAGGGGATTTTCGTGGTGGGTTTCTCCTATCCGGTGGTTCCCAGGGGTCAGGCTCGGATCCGGGTACAGATCTCTGCCGGCCACGATGTCGAGCAGATCGACCACGCCATCACTGTCTTCACGGAGGTCGGAAAGGATCTCAACCTGATCGGTTGAGCGCTTCCCCTTGCGAGGATGGCAGCCGCTCCCGATAGTGGGGACATCGGAGGACGGAGGCGCGATGAAGGTGCAGAGCCTGAAGGGGTTCCGCGACTACTTGCCAGACGAGATGCTGCAGAAGGATCGCATGCTCGATTCGGTGCGGCAGGTCTTCGAACGGCATGGTTATCCACCGTTGATGACCCCTGCTCTTGAGTACTCCGATGTACTTCTGGGGAAGTGCGGAGATGACGGGGATATGCTCCTCTACCGTTTCCGCGACAATGGTGATCGTGACGTGGCGATGCGCTACGACCTCACCGTTCCGCTGGCGAGAGTGCTGGCAGAGCACGGAGAAATCACATTTCCATTCAGACGCTATCAGATCGCACCGGTCTGGCGTGCCGAAAAGCCTGCCCGCGGCCGCTTCCGCGAGTTTGTTCAGTGCGATGTCGATCTGGTCGGAGTCGACAGCGCTGCCGCCGATACCGAGATGCTGGTGGTGGGAACCGCCCTGATGGAACAACTGGGAATCGAGGGATACCGGATCCGCATCAATCACCGGGGGATCCTGTCGGCGCTCTGTCGGATGGTTGGCCTACAGGAGCAGGGGGAGGTGGCATTCCTCAGGCTGCTCGACAAACTCGACAAGATCGGTGCTGACGAGTTTCGCAGTCAGGTCGGAGAGATCCCTGGCATCGACGCTGCCGGGGTCGACCGGGTACTCGGGACGGTCCTGGAGGCCCCCGAAGATTCGAGGCAGGTACTCGAGCATCTGAGTGCCAAGATCGGAGAAGACCCTGGTGCTGCCGCGGCGATCGATCGAATGGAGCGGGTGCTGGGACTGCTGGAAGCATCGGGAGATGCCGCCAGTTGTCGAATAGACCCCTCGATTGCACGGGGCCTCAGTTACTACACCGGGATCGTCTATGAGACCTACCTCGAAGCGCTGCCTGGTTTCGGCTCCGTGATGAGTGGTGGGCGATACGACGCATTGATCGGAATGTTCTCGGGTAAGGACGTTGCCGCCACTGGCATCAGCCTCGGAATCGACCGCCTCTTCTCCGCCATGAAGGAACTCGACCTGCTCGATGTGCGCACCCAGCCAGCCGATGTGATGGTGGTTCAGTTCTCCGAGGATCTGGCGGGGGCCAGTTTCGAAGCGGCGGCTCAGCTGCGCCGTGCAGGGATTGCTACGGTCGTCTATCCCAGTGACGCGAAACTGAAGAAACAGCTTCAGCATGCCCAGAAATCGGGGATCCCTTTTGTGATCGTGATCGGTACCGACGAAGCGAAAGCAGGAACGGTCCAGTTCCGAGCGATGGAACAGGGCCAGCAAGAAGAACTGTCCCTCGCCGATGCGATCACCAGGATCGAACAGGCACGCTGCCGGGACGGGCAGTGATGTCAGAAGGTGTCGGTACCCGGGAACACGAAGTCATGGTTCGCGATGACCGCAAGGTGCGTATTTCCATAGATAGTCCCGGGGCTCATTCATCCCAGGCGAAGGACATCCTGTTCATTCCCGGTTTCAAGGGATTCAAGGACTGGGGCGGTTGGCCGTGGTTCTGTGGTGAACTGGCACTTGCCGGTCACCGAGTGGTTCGCATGAACCCTTCGATGTGTGGTGTCGGAGCATCGCTCGATACCTTCGACGAACCGCAGCGTTTTGCTCGTCAAACACTGGGTCACGATGTCGAGGACATCGAGGCGGTGCTCGGCGATGATGCTCTCGGTCTTGATGGTCCGATCCTGCTCGGGCATTCACGAGGTGGGCTGGTTGCTGCGATTTCTGCTCGAGAATACCCTGCAATTGCTGGTGTGATCACGATGGGAACTCCAGGTGACCTGCTTCGTCTCACCGAGGATGAGATCGAAATGTGGCGCGCCACCGGGCGCCGGGAGATCGTCAACGCCCGCACCGGAGAAGTCCTTCATCAGGACGTCGAGGTTCTCGAGGATTACCTGATGCGGCAAGAGTTCTACAGTGCTCCATCGGCACTGGCACAGTCGAATCTACCGGTGCTTGCGATCCACGGTGGTGGAGATGAAGCGGTGGATCCTTCCAGTGCCGGGACTCTACTCGCTGAAGTCGATCCAGATCTTGGACGCAAGGTGATCATCGAGGGTGCCGGGCATACTTTCGGTCTCGCTCATCCGTTTGCAGGTCCTCATCCTCACGCCCGGAAGGCAGTCGAGGTGATCGTTGACTGGCTCCGAGAGGAGCGATCCGGATGAAACGATACAAGGCCTACGACCCGCCCGAATACCAGCAGTGGCAACCCGATCCTGAAGTGATGGCAACTTACCACCAGCGCATCGAAGAGCAGGAGTTGGCGGCGAGCGTCAAGGATCTTGGAGCCGAGGGACTGAAGCGTCTCTATCAGGGGCTCATCCGTGCTCGTTTGCACGACATCTCCTTGAAACGCTGGGTCAAGACCGGGGTCATCACCAAGGCGTGGCTCGGTTGTGGCGAGGAAGCGGTGACCGTCGGAGCCTGTCACGCCCTGCAATCGGGAGATGTCGTCGGGCCGATGATCCGCAATGCTGCGGCGACCTTCGAGCGAGGGATCCCCATCGTGGAGTCGTTCCTTTCCTACCTGGGGACTGGCGATGGGCTGACCCAGGGGCGCGATCTGCATTTCGGAGATCTTCGCCACGGGGTCGTGGCACCCATCAGCCATGTCGGAGATCTGGTTCCCGTCTGTTCCGGCTTTGCTCTGGCGTTTCAACTCGAGCAGCGCTCCAACGTGGCCCTGACCTGGGTCGGAGAAGGTGCGACCAGAACTGGAGCGGTTCACGAGGGACTGGCGTTGGCTTCGAGTCGTTCCTTACCTCTGATCGTGATCGTCGAGGACAACGCCGTGGCTCTGGGAACGAAGAAAGATGATCGACTCGACCGCAGCCTTTCTGCGATGGCCGCTTCTTATGGTGTCGTCGGACTGGAGTGCGAAGGAAATCACATCATCGATGTTCACTCCAAGGTTGTTAACGCACGCAACATCTGTCTCGAGGGGGGCGGCCCCGTGATCATCCTTGCCCGTACTTTCCGGTTCTGTGGCCATGCCACCCATGACGAGGCAGAAGGTAGGGCTCTGTTCGGCCAGGAGGTTTTCGACCACTGGGCGAAAAGAGAACCGATTGGTTGCTACGAGGAGTGGTTAAAAACGCAAGAATGGGCCCTCGGAGAAGATCCGTCAAAAACGCTCGAGATGTGGGAACAGGAAGTGGCTACCGAGGTGGAGGCTGCTGCCGAAAGAGCACTGGAGAGCCACAAGAGTTCACTTCCGGATGCCGAATCGATGCTCGGCGATGTGTTTGCCCAGTAGCTAGATTTCCGGGACAACTATTCCTCGGTGGAGCCTGATTCGGAGCCTTGCTCCTGCATGGTGAAGGAAGTGCCGCAGCCGCACGACCCCGAGGCGTTGGGATTCTCGAATACAAATCCTCGTCCCATCAGCGATTCCTTGAAATCAACCGTGGTTCCGTTGAGGAACAGCCAGGATTTTGGATCGACGATGATCCTGCAACCATCAACCTCGCAGACCCGATCCTTTTTGCCGGGCTCCTCGACGATGTCCATTCCGTACGACATCCCGGCGCAGCCTCCTCCCTGGACGAACAGGCGCAGCCCGCCGGTCTCTCCTACCCCTTTTTCCTCGGTCAGGCGCGAGATTTCGCGACCTGCGGATTCAGTAACGTGGATCATCTCTGTATTCCTTCGCGCTCAGGCAAGGGTTCTTACTCTAGACTTTCTCCAGTTTACAGGTTCTTTTCTTGAATCTCCACAGATCCGGGATTGTTTCCGTGCCCCCGAATCGGTGATACCTTGCTATCTGGAGGAGATCCGTTGTCGTTACTTCCCGAGTATTTACTCTCCTGGCCGTCACGCCTCTTCGCGTTCCTGTTCACCGCGTTGATCGGGCGGTTTCCGATCCGGGTCGTTCAACGACTGGGACGCGGGTTCGGTCGCATCGGCTGGCTACTTCGTGCTACCGAAAGACACGATGCGTGCAACAATTTGCAGCGGCTCGATCCCTCGCTCGGGCAACGAACCAGAAAACGAATCGCGCGAGGCTGCTTCGAGCAGATGGGGGAGACGGTACTGGAGGCGATTTCCCTTTCCCTCAAGAGCAGGGATCACCTCGGCTCTTCCCCGGTCAAGGGAGGAGTCACTGTCCGCGGTCTTGATGATTTTCTGGCTGTGCTCGAAAAGTGCCGCGATGTGGGTAAGGGAGTCATCCTCATCTCGGGCCATCTCGGTTCCTGGGAGCTCGCTGCCGCCCTCATCGGTAGAATCTATCCGCACGACTGTGCCTTTTTTGCTCGGCGTTACCGGAATCCTGTGCACCAGCAGTGGGTCGATGGAGTTCGGTCTCGACTCGGTTCGCGATTGGTGTACCAGGATGAGTCATTGCTGAAATCGATCCGGATGTTGCAGCGCGGTGGAATCCTCTCGTTGGCGACCGATCTCGACATCCACAAGATGGATGGGATCCACGTGCCTTTTTTCGGCGAACTGGCCCATACCAGTACGGTTCCGGCGCGGCTTTCGCTGAGTACCGGAGCACCGATGTTGCCCTTCTTTCTCATTCGAGACAGGAGTGGCTATCACTTCGAATGGGAGCCACCCATCCTTCAAGTCGAAGAAGAAGCCGATGAATCGCAGATGATCCAACAACTCACCGTTGAGATGACTGCTGCCATCGAAAGAGCGATCCGCAGACATCCGAGTCAGTGGCCCTGGATGCACCAGCGCTGGCACTCGACTCCGGAAATCGTGCTTCGCAGACGAAATCGTCGCGCCCATCGCTCGGTTGAGGCAGAAGCGCAAGAAGCCTAAGATGGGCCACTGCCCCGGGGATCGATCTCGGTTTCTGGCGAGGTACCCCGGGTCTCCAGGAAGGAACTTCGATGAAGATCAACTCCGTTGTGACCATTTCGGCAGTCTTGGTGCTGGGCTTCTTGTTTCTGATACCGGTGTCGGCACAGGATGCTCCCGAACTGTCCTGGAAGAAGCCAGCGGGAGCGGAGTCATTCGAGGCGGCCAGGACCGCCTACGATGCAGCCGACTTCAAGACCGCCTACCAGCTGTTCAAGGAAGCACGCAAGCAGGCCAAGAATCGAGATACCCGGTCTCATGTCGAATTATGGCTCGGGGCCACCGAGGGTGCCAACGAGTTGGCTGCACTGAAGAAGCAAGCTGTCGGTGGCAAGGAAAGTGTTGCTTACAGGATTGCAGAGAAAAACTATTCTCGCTTTGCCTCGACACCGATCGGGCCGGAGTACAAGAAGTTCCTCGGCGAGTTACAGCGAAAATTATTTCATGTCCTCGAGGATTTCGAACGTGTTTCGAAGAGATATTCCTCGAAGTATGGCAAGAGTTTCGTCGATGAAGAGGGACTGGTTCAGGAGGGCAAGAGATCCCTGCAATGGGAAGTAGCTCCTGGCCAGACCGAGTTGAAGGTCAAGGGAATCCCGCGCAACCTGACCGGCTTCAAATCGATTGCCTTCTACCTCGACATGCCGAAGGGCGGTTCTGCATACCAACTGGTTTTCGTGGTGCCTGGTTCCGCTGAAGCCGGCGTGGCACAGGTCCAGGTGGTGAAGAACGCCTACATCATGCAGATGAAATCGCACAAGGGACTCAAGCGGATCGAAATTCCTCTCAGGAACTTCAAGGGGCAAGGGTCTGCCTCGTGGGATCGGGTCCAGGATTTTCGCATCCAGTTTCTGGGCGGCAAGAGGTTCACCGCCTATGTCGATTTCATCGCGTTGCTGAAGTGAGACCGGACTGTCCGACCGGGGATGTTCCGGTTCCCTGCTTCCACAACTGATCCAGTTCTTCCTGAGCCAGTTGTGTTGCATCGTTGAGTGATTGCTGCAAACGCAAGGTCGCTTCTTCGTCTCCATCGCGTTCGATGGCGGGCATCACTGGCTCGGCAACGACCACTACCGCTTTTCCCCACGGGGCTGGCAGGATCATGCGGTCCCAGGTATTGAATCTCAGCGAATGCTCTGCGGCGAACGCCAGTGGCATCATCGGGATCTGCAGTCTCCTGGCGAGGGCGGCGGCGCCTTGCTTGGCTTTTCGAGGGGGTCCCTTTGGACCATCGACGGAGATGACCGGCGAGAGTCCTTCTCTGGCCAGCGCTTCCAGTTTCTGGAAGCCGAGGATTCCGCCGCGCGAACTCGATCCATGAACGACCTCCACATCGAGATTCTTGAGTGCCGCACCGAGTCGCGCCCCATCGTGGTGTTGACTTGTGATCGCAGCGAAGCCGTTCTTTCGGAGGGTGAAAGAAAGTGGTAGCACCCACTCGTGCCAGAAGGTGATGACCAGATTCCCATGCTGGCTCAGCGCATCGATGGCGCGTTGGCCACCCCACCAGCGCAGGTCCATCGCCGAGAAGAGACTCCGGATCAGAACCGAGAGGGTCTTTCCTGCCACGGGATAGGTCGAGGGAGCGGTGGATTCCATGTCCCCAGGATGACCTCCCTCAGGGGGGCCGGTCAACGCGTCCTGAGGGAGTTGGAGAGAAGATCGAGCAGCGCATTTTCGACCGATTCGGGTGTGATCGATTGCATGCAGAAGGAATGTTCGCAACTTCGAAGAGTGCACGGCGAGCACGGGATATGGTTGTGGATCACGCGACAGTTCTGCCCCCAGGGGCCATGGATGGCCGGATCCTTGGGACCGTAGAGGCCAATCGCCGGTACCCTGCGAAGCGCCGCCAGGTGCAGCACACCGGTATCAGCGGCGACCACTGCTCGACAACGACCGATCAGAGCCGCGAGTTCTGATAGGGTCGATGTTGCAGGAGCGGGAGCCGCGGCGTAGCCGCTGTCCTTGACGATCTGGGCAACTTTTTGCTGATCATCGGGGCCGCCGGAGATCCATACTGGAAGGCCGCGGCGTGCCAGGGAACGAGCGAGGACTTGCCAGCGTGAAGGAGACCACTCCTTGAACTGGCCGAAAGCACTGACGAACGGATGAAGCAGCACCGGATCGTTGCTGCCATGATCTCCCTTGAGTTGAACGGCATCGAAGTTGCCGAGCCGACCAGCAGGCGCCTCCCCTTGCCATCCCAGAGCTCTGACAACGTGCAGGGCACGCTCGACGCGATGCACCTTGTGCGTGCTGGATGCTGCTACTGCGGGGCGAAATCCAGGCCACCAGCGGGGTAACTCACCTCCGTCCGCCGGATGGATTCCCAGCACGATTTTTGCCCGTGCCATCATTCGCACCACGGCTGATCGTAGGTTGGATTGCCAGTCGAGCAGCAGATCGTATTCTTGCTTGCGCAGTTCGCGCAGGAATTGCTCCAGCAGTGGCCATGTTTGCTTGCGTTCGGCGTGGTTTCTCCAGGCAGCGCGCGCTTTCGCGCGCGGGAACTCGATCACGTGCCGAAGTGCTGGATGCCCCTTGAGCAGATCACTGGAGAGGGTTTCGGTCACGGCATCGATCTTGGCTGCGGGAAATCGTTGTGCGAGAGCATCCAGCGCTGGAAGCACCTGTAGTACATCCCCGAGGGCGCTCAGACGCACCACGAGAATCGACCGGGGAGATAGGGGTTCACTGGGCAGCGGTCTCACGTGAGGTAGAATGATCCCACGGAGGCTTCGAGGGAAGCCCCGTCTGATCCGGAAGCAGTGATTCCGGAATGAGAGGTTTCCCCTTGAGTCTGCTGCTCGGTATCGAACTGCAAGCCGATACGATCTCCCTGCAGGGGGTAGATCGCCGGGGACAACGACTCGCATACGTCGAGGAGACGGTGAGCGTTCCCTTTCATCGCTTCTGGCAGGTCCACCCCGATGAACGAGTGCGTTCGGTGCGGGCGCTGCTACTGCACGCGCTCCAGGAAGGCTTGATCCGTCCCGGGATGATCGCAGCGATCGGGATTTCCTGTGAGCCGGGGCTGGTGCTGGTCGATTCGGAGATGGAGCCGGTACCTCCTCGTGCTCTCAACTGGAACGAGATCGAAGCGCAAAACGCCAGCCCGAACAAGATCCTCACAGAATCGCTCGAGAAGTATCCTGCGGTGGCACGAAATCTCAGCGCCGTGCTGGATCTGCAAGATTGGCTTCGCTACCGCTGGACCGGTGCCGTTGCGACCACCCGTTCTTTTGCCTGGTCGAGCGGATTGACACGCGAAACGAGCCCCGGGGAGCACTGGGATGCCAGTGCCCTCGACCGGGTCGGGTTGGGATCGGGCCAGATGCCTCCGGTGATGCCTGGCCCTCATCGAATCGGGACCATCCAGGAGGAACTGGTGCGCGAGACGGGCCTGGCACGGGGAACCTGGTTTTGTGGTGGAACCGAGCCGCGGGCGGCACGTCTGTGGTTAGCGGCAGAACCCCGAGAAGGGGTTGGGATCGTGCTGCTGGAGGAGCAGGGAGCAACGCTATGGCGGGTGGGAGGCGCTCCGGGTGCCGCGACCTCCATCGAAGATGCGATCCCGTCACCGCAGGGCGATCACTGGTATCATCGAGAGGCGGTTGAGGTTGCCGATCCTCGCAACGGCGATACTCCCATCACCGATGTGATTCATGATGCGAACTGTATCGATTCGCAACAGCGATGGAGTGGCGATCTCGACGCGATGATGGTGTCCGCCGATTTTGGTTCCCCTTCACGGGCTCCGGCATTGCTGGCAGGAATCGGCCTCGGCTGGTACCGCGACCTCAGGCCGCTGTGGCGTAAGAGATGTCCAGCCCAGAGCCACCAGCAGTGGAACGATCAACGGATCGCTTCGCAGCAAGCCTCTGATCAGGAGACGAGAGAGAAGACTTGAAGAGTAGCACGACACTGAAAGAACAGTTGCCGGGCCGCTTTCGCGGATCGATCCAGGGGGCTGCCATCGGCAGTGCTCTGGGATTTCCGTACTCCGGATCTTCCCGGACTTTCATGAGGGCACTGGGTTCCGAGGTGGTTCAAGGATATGTGCGCCACCGCAGCGGCTACTTCTCGGAAGGCCAGCATGGGGCATCGGTACAGTTGTTATCGCTAGCTGCTGACGCCATCGCCGAATCGGGACGGGTGAGTGCCGATTCCATCGTCGAATGCTGGATCCCCTTGTGGCGAGAGAATCGAATCATCGAACGATTGTCCGATGTCGATGTTGCCATGTCTCGCTGGCTTCGGCGGGGCATCTCCGCCAGAGGCTGTGCCTGCGGACCCGGAGAAGAGGGAAGTGGTGCGTTGCTCTGCAGTATTCTGATTGGACTGTGGGATCATGACGAACCGGATCGCCTCATCGAAGATTGCGAGATCCTGACCGGAGTGACGCACGAGGACACCACGGTTCGCGCCGTCTCCGCAGCACTGGCCACCATCATCTCTCACAACCTGACCCATCACGACGTGGTACTGGCAGATGTGATCGATGGGGCTGCCCAGGCTGCAGGCAAGATCGATCCCCATGTTCCTGATCGAATTCAGGAGATCCCGATGTTGCTTGCGACACCGGAAAAGGACGCCTTCGAACAACTGGCAAGAACTACCGATGACACTTTCGATGTCGCGCACTCGGGAGTCAGCGGCGATGCCCTTCCCATCTTTCTCGTTGCTCTTCATTGCTGGTTGAGAAATCCCAGTGATCCGGTCGAGGTGATTCAGTCTTGCTTGCAGACCGGTGGGGCAGTGGAAATGACGGCCGCAGTGGGTGGCGCTCTGGTCGGCTCCAGTGTCGGCGAGGAACGGTTTCCCTCCGCTCTGTTGACGGGTTTGGTGGAGAGCTCGGAGATTATCGTCAGCGCTACCCGTCTGTTCGACAGACAACGGCAGGAACGGCGTCGTCGAAGCAGTTAGGACGCTGGCGCCACAAAACGACAGCGGTTATCGTTCTCGACGTGATACTGCAGGTTTTCTGATCCGCAGTTTTCCTGGTCGGGAGTTGTGATGTCCTCTGAAACGAAACGATTTGGCGAGATCGCCTTCGAGTTACACTACATCTCCACGGCAGAACTTTACGAGGGGCTCATGGTGCAGGCGCGCGATGAGGCCCAAGGCGAACCTCATCGATTTCTTGGTCAGATCCTCATCGAACTGGGTCATCTGAGTGAGAAGCAGGTGCTCGAGGTGCTGAGTATCCTTCATGACCGTCCCCGTCAGGGGACACGGGAGATGTGATCCTGTCTCGGCTGCATTCATTCCGATCCTGGCCTGAACCGTTGCTCCAGATCCTCGAGTCTTGCTGGAGGTCAGGGGTTCGTCTCGGCCACTGGAGAACACAATTGCGGGAGCGGGCGGGGAACTGGCCGCTGAAATTACCGGTGCCGGTGATCAGTGTTGGCAACATTGCAGTCGGTGGAACCGGAAAGACACCCATCACCCAGGCGCTGGCTTGTCACTGGATCTCCCAGGGAGGAAAACCTGGAATTGTCAGTCGAGGTTACCGAGGCGGAACCGATGGAAATGATGAGTATCAGATGCTGAAAAAGTGTCTGCCGGAAGTTCCACATTTCCAGAATCGCTGTCGATATAAAGCTGGAACACAACTGCTCGAACAGCATCCAGAAACCGATCTGATTCTGATCGACGATGGATTCCAGCACCGGCGACTATATCGTGATCTCGATGTGGTCCTTCTCGATGGCATGGATCCTCTTGGCGGTGGACATTGTCTTCCACGCGGTCTGTTGCGGGAACCGTGGCAAAATCTTGCGCGTGCCGATCATCTGATCCTGACAAGAGTCGAACGTTGTGATGAGAAACGCCTGGATGAATCGATCGGTTTTTTACAGCAGTGGTTTCCCGACATTCCGCGGTGGCAGTCTCGCACCGAGGTCAAGGAGTTTCGCTCCCTCGACCCCACTCCAGTTCCTTCTGATCCAGGATTGGCCCACGCATTCTGTGGCATTGGCGATCCCGATTCGTTTCGCCACACCCTCGAGTCGCAGGACTGGCAACTGACCGGCCACACTGCCTTTGGTGACCATCACCGATACACACGCGGCGATGTCGAGAATCTGAACCGCAGGGCTCGCTCCGAGGGAGCGAGTTTTCTGATCTGTACTGCAAAAGATGCGGTGAAGATCGAACCCGTCGATCGGGCCACCATCGCTTCTCAATTGCCCATCCTGGTGGTGGAGATCGCTCCATCGCTTGATATGGCGCCATTGCTGGCCGATATCCAGGACCGATCATCTGCGGGGAAGCGTGAACTTCCGACGGCTTCCTGATAGCATCGGGCGATTCAAGCGCATCGGGAGATTCGGTGAGGAGACCTCTTGGAGCAGCAACGACCTCGGCAGCCGCTCGATCTGGATCAGGTCAAGCCGATTCCCATCGGCCAGCGACGTAATCTCGTTCATCGAGATCAATTTCGCCCTCTTTGCGATCCAGCCGGATCCATCGAAGATCTGTTCGACTCACTCCCCGACATCCTGGCAGCACGTGAACTGAAAAATGCCGCAGAGGCGGTCAGTGCCTCGGTCGAAAGCGGTGCGCAGGTGGTGGCCGCACTCGGGGGACATGTCGTCAAGGTAGGTATGGGACCTCTCATCATCGATCTGATGGAGAGGGGGGTGATCTCTGCTATCGCCATGAATGGTGCCACTGCGATTCACGATCTCGAACTCGCTCTCATCGGCGAAACCTCCGAGGATGTGGAACAAAACATCGCGGATGGATCCTTCGGGATGTCCCAGGAGACTGCCGAGGCGTTTCGCGAATCAGCCGAAGAAGGGGCACGCGGCGTAGGCCTCGGTGCTGCTCTCGGAAACTGGATCCAGAGCACGGACTCTCCCCATGTAGAGTTGTCGATGCTTGCGGCTGCACATCGCCTTGAAATTCCCGCCACGGTTCATGTCGCCATCGGCACTGACATCGTCCACATGCATCCTGGAGTTGCTGGTGCCAGCATGGGAGAAGCAACGTCCATCGATTTCCGCATCCTCGCTGCAGTGGTGAAAGAACTTCAGAATGGTTGCTGGCTGAACATAGGTTCAGCGGTGGTGATGCCCGAGGTGTTTCTCAAGGTGGTCAACATTGCTCGCAATATGGGGGAGTCGCTCGATGGGATCACTGCCATCAACTTCGACATGCTGCCGCATTATCGAACTAGCAAAAATGTGCTGGAGCGACCTGTACAGCGTGGGATCTCCTTGATCGGACACCACGAGATCAATCTGCCGCTGTTTCGGCTGGCGGTATTGCAAAAAATGCACACGCGAGCGTCAGGGGAGACCCTTTGATTCCCCAACTCGAAACTCTCGGTGACGTTCGAATCATGGTGGTCGGGGATCTGATGCTCGATGAGTATTTCTACGGCGATGTCGAACGAGTTTCTCCCGAGGCGCCAGTTCCCGTTGTGCACCAGCGGCATCACGAGAAGCGGGTCGGAGGAGCCGGTAGCGTGGTGACGAATCTGACGGCTCTCGGGGCCGAGGTGATCGTTGTCGGGCTTGTCGGTGATGACGAGAGCGGCAGGGCTATCCTGGATGCTCTCGAATCAGTCGATGCCAATGTCGATGGAGTGGTGGTTTCCTGCAACGTGTCGACGATTCGCAAGACCAGAGTACTGGCAGGGGTTCAACACGCTTCTCGGGCACAACAACAGATCCTTCGTCTCGATCATGAACAGGTCAAAGACCTCGATGGAGATGATCAGGCGGCCATCCTGCGCTCCATCGAGAGTGCCTTCGACAGCGATCCTGCAGTGGTGCTGGTGTCCGACTACGAAAAGGGATTGCTCGGTGAAGAAGTCTTGCAAACTCTGATCGAGAGAGCTCGATCTCGTTCGATTCCGGTGCTGGTCGATCCGGGTCGATCAGGCAACTGGATGGGTTACCGAGGATCTCACCTGATCTGTCCCAATCGTTACGAGGCCAGTGGTGCCAGTCACATCGATCTCGCTGAATCGGTCGAGAATCAACTGGAAGCCGGCGAGTTGCTTCTGGAACGATTCGATCTAAAACACTGCATCCTCACTCTCGATCGAGATGGCATCACTCGTGTTTCTCAGGGGGGCGATCATCGCCGTCACCCGACCCGCATTCGTGCGGTCGCCGACGTGGCAGGTGCCGGGGATATGGTCCTCAGCTTGCTGGGGCTCGCTGTTGCCTCGGGCTGGGACATCGACGAGGCGTGCCAACTGGCCAATCTCGGTGCTGGAATCGAGGTCCAGAAGATCGGTGTTCAACCGGTAGAAATGTGGGAACTCCAGGCAGCCAGAGATTCGCTCGAAGGAGTTGCCCATGACCCGACTCGGACTCTTCAGGAGATGGTTCAGATCGTTTCGACGTTGAAAACGGACGGCCAGGTGGTGGTGTTCACCAATGGCTGCTTCGATCTGCTCCATTCCGGACATCTGCAACTGATCGAGACCGCTCGGGCGTTCGGAGATGCGCTGGTGGTAGGGATCAACTCCGATGACTCCGTGGCGCGACTGAAGGGACCCGACAGGCCGATCCTGCCGGCAATCGAACGTGCTCGTTTGCTCGGAGCTCTCGGCTGTGTCGACCACGTCGTGGTTTTTGATGAAGATACGCCTGAGACCATCCTCGCTGAACTGTTACCCGATGTGCTGGTCAAGGGAGCCGATTACAAGATGGATGAGGTCGTCGGTCGTGAGGTGGTGGAGGCTGCTGGAGGACGAGTAGAACTGGTGGATCTGAAACCAGGAGCTTCGACGACCGGGTTGATCGAGAGGATTCGTCGTGGGACTCGAACTTGCCCCCCGACCCCAGAAGGCTAGGATGCCACTCCTGCGTTGTAGGCGTGGAACTGCCTGACGGACTTCAGCGCCAGTTTCTGGAGAGCCCTTCCGGAACTGTATTTTCTGTTGCGGAACCCTATCCACAGGGAGAGAGACATGACCGATGAGACCAGCGAGCCGACGACCGATCGTTCTTCCAGCGATGCGGCGATTTTCGGTCGGATCGTTCTCAAGAATCAACTGGTAGAAGAAGCGACACTTCGCGAGGTGTTGGCGCAATTGCCCGCCGGAGGTGATCTCGGCGAGGTGCTGGTCTCCAGAGGTTTGATCACCGAGCAACATGCCCGCGCGATCTCCCAGAAGATCTCCGAACGAGACAAGAACCGTGCCACGGCCAAGACCGCTGAAGGAACGGCCTCTACCGCTCCACGGGAAGAGGTGACCTCGCTTTCCGATCTTGAGCGGATGGACTTTTCCGATCTGCACGGCAAGTCACTCAGCGAATACCTCGTGCGAGCTCGTGAACTGGGCTGCTCCGATTTCCACTTCCAGGTCGATTCAGAACCGCTGGTGCGCCTTCACGGGCACCTGGTTCGCTGGAAACATCCGGTACTGACCGCTGACGACACCAGTGTCGCAATCCGCGGCATGCTCGACGATGCCCAGTGGAAAGAACTCGATGAGCATCTCGATATCGATTTCTGTCTCGAGCTGGAAGACGGCGGCAGGTTTCGGACCAATTGTTATCGCCAGCGCAAAGGACTGGAGGCGGTGTTTCGTATCATTCCGGATACCATTCCCTCCCTTTCCGATCTACACCTGCCGGAGACGCTTGCCGAATTCACCCAGTACAACCAGGGGATCGTTCTTGTTACCGGTCCAGCCGGCTGCGGAAAATCTGCGACCCTGGCGGCGCTGGTGAATCTGATCAATCAGAAGCGAAATGATCACATCGTGACGGTCGAGGATCCCATCGAGTACATCTTTGAACCGGCTGGGTGCAATGTGAATCAGCGCCATGTGCGTCGACATACAGAGACCTTTTACACTGCGCTGCGTTCTGCCATGCGAGCGGATCCTGACGTGATCATGGTCGGGGAAATGCGAGATATGGAAACGATCTCGATGGCGATCACTGCAGCAGAGACCGGGCACCTTGTTCTCGCCACTCTCCACACCACCAGTGCGGTACGATCCATCGATCGTCTCATCGATGTATTCCCACCCAGGGAACAGGAACAGATCCGCGCAATGGTCTCCGAGTCGATGCGTGGGGTCATCTCCCAGCAACTTCTACCACGCAAGGATGGAGCCGGTGTGGAACCAGCTCTCGAGATCATGTTCTCGACCCCCGCAGTGGGGAACCTGATCCGTGAAGGAAAAACCTTCCAACTGCCCTCGGTTCTACAGACAGGTAAGAAACAAGGAATGGTCACGATGGACGACTCCATCCGCGCCTTGTTGCGTAAGGGGCTGGTGACGCTTGAAACGGCCCGCTTCCATGCGTTAGACCCCGGCGGGATGCAGGTATAGGAGCAGATATGTCAATTGAACCGATCCAGAAACTGCTCAAGATGATCCGGAACCTGGATGGCTCGGATCTGCACATCTCTTCAGGGATGCCTCCCAAGATCCGGGTCCATGGTCATTTGCGCCCCGTTTCGAAAGAACCCCTGACCAATGAACAGGTCGAGAAACTGTTGCTACCGCTTCTCGATGAGGTGCGGCGGAACACTTTTGCCGAGAAGAATGATCTGGACTGGGCCTATGCGATGCCCGGGATCGCTCGTTTCCGCTGCAGTTATTTCCAGCAGCAGCAGGGGATGGGGGGGGTCTTCCGACTCATTCCGGAAGAGATCAAATCGGTCGAGGAGCTCGGGGTTCCGACTCACGTCGAGAACTTCTGTAACCTGAGAACCGGACTTGTGCTCTGTACCGGTCCCACTGGAAGTGGCAAGTCGACGACACTTGCTGCCTTGATCGACTACATCAATCGAAATCAATCGAGGCACATTGTCACCATCGAGGAGCCGATAGAGTTTGTACACCAGAACAAAAATTCTCAGATCACGCAGCGCGAGGTGGGAATCGATACCGAGAGTTTTGCCAAGGCACTGAGATCGGTAGGTCGCCAGGATCCCGATGTGATCCTGGTGGGAGAACTTCGAGATCTCGAGACGATCGGACTCGCGATCACCGCAGCGGAGATGGGATACCTGGTTTTTGCAACGTTGCACACCAATAGTGCTGCCAAGACCATCGACAGGATCATCGATGTATTTCCCGAGGAGCAGCAAAACCAGGTGCGCACGATGCTTTCTTGTTCTCTGAAGGGGATCATCGCCCAGTTGCTGATTCCGGGCAAAGACGGCAAAGGCCGTGTCGCGGTCAACGAACTG
Organism: Planctomycetota bacterium; assembly: GCA_050256595.1. GTDB lineage: Bacteria > Planctomycetota > UBA8108 > UBA1146 > UBA1146 > UBA1146. The sequence continues at coordinate 288 of JBBWWE010000485.1, read as the reverse complement.
CTCTTCTACGATGGATCCCTGCCCAACATCATCCGTGAAGGAGCGGTGCACAAGATCATCTCGCTTATCGAAGGCGGCCGAGGAAAGGGCATGCAACTGATGGACGATGCCATCATGTTACGCTTGAAGCAGGGTCTCATCAGTGGTGACGATGCGTACCGCTGGGCAGCCGAGAAGAAGAAGTTCCAGCATCTCCAGAACTCATGATCCAGTGACAGACTTCTCACGAATCTTGATCAGGCTCCCGACGTGGGTCGGAGATGCTGTGATGGCAACGGCGGCACTGAG
>JBBWWE010000484.1:0-1846 GCA_050256595.1 Planctomycetota bacterium | reverse complement strand
GGATGTACATCGATGCCAGATCGGTAGAAGCAAACTGGGGTATCTCGGTGACGTCATCGTTGTCGCTCCAACCGAACCCTGCCTTGCCGACGACCCAGTCGGAATCATCGAAACCTGGCTGTGCCCAGTCCGCCGGAGGCTCTTCGAAGCCCAGGAAATAGTGGAATGGGGCATTCGGTCTGAGCAGGAATCTCTCATCACCGACCGGGATCTCCAACGTGAAAAAATCTTCCAGGTTAGAGAGGGCCGGGTTGTTCGGTTCGGCGCCAGTGCCGGGGTTCAACTGCGAGATCAGAGTCGCGTCGATGCCGACAGCGAGGATTTGATCGACATCGTCGGGCAGCGGGCCGTAGGCGATGCGATGCATCAGGTGCCCGGCAGCGACTCGCGCCGGATCATGCGCTCCGTCGCATGAGCTATCATAGCAGCCGATCCCATCGAGGGTCGGGTCCGGTCCGCAATTGAAAGGACCTGGATCTGGAGGGGCCAAGCCACCGGAGAAGATGTACGTCAAGAGATAGATGGCATCGGCCAGATCGATGGAACCGGTGTCATTCACGTCGGTAGCATCGAGGCAATCGATGGCCTGGGACCCGTTGAACAGGTAGTCCAGGACACCGATCGGATCGGAGATGTCCACACTTCCGTCATCGTTGACATCTCCCCGGCGAAACGGTGCATCGGAAGCAACCGTGATCGAGGGGATCAAGAGTAAGAGCAGGCAAAAAAAGATGGTCCCAGAGGATGGACTTCGATACGTCATCTTTGACCTCCTGTTGTGCATCATGTTTTCATTTCGTGGAGCAGAATCGGAACAAATTCCACCGCCACGGCTAGGGGGGCTGTCTTTATTATAATTTCGAATTTTGTCCCGCGATAGGGGCGATGCTTGTAACCAGGAAGCGGACGCTAGAAACGAAAATAGCGCCTGTCAGGAGCGACAAGAGAGTCAAGGTAACGTAGTCCGGATGGCGAGACCCCGGGACCCTACGGGCACCTACTGCTCCCTTGCTGGCAAACAGTGCCAGATGGGCGCCATCGAACGGACGCCTGAGCACGGCTTCGAACACCGTGATGCCCTGATTTGTGGCTAACCGACGAAAGCGATCTTCGTCTTCAACGATGACGTAAATGGCTTCGTTAGCCTGAAGCGTACGGCCGATGTCCTGATCCGCCAACGCTGGCTGATGCCTGCCCAGTTGAACTTGCACTGCAGCGGAGGTCGGGAAAAAAGCCAGCCGGGCTCCCGGGCCCACCTCTTCTTGCACCGATAGGGCGAATTCTTTCAATTCACGAGACCGGACGATACGTGGCGATGAGATGTCGATCATATCGAGATAAACAGCCGTCAGAGGCAGAGCACCTGAAAGAGCGATCGCTGCCCACATCGGTCCACGTGCAGGGGTGCTCAACCAACCAGAAATTTCTCGCGCTGCCAGCATGGCTGCTGGCGGCAAGATCACGAGCAAGTGGATGAATCGGTGATGGGTTCCGATACACAGCAGCAGTAACCCTCCCAGGAGCCAGGCGAGCAGGAATCTTTCCGCCGTGCGCTGGCGTTGTTCTTGAGCGGATCTTCGCCACATCATCCGAACGATGGCGATCAGCGCGATGAGACCGGTCGGCGCCAGCCTAGAGAGGAACCAGCCAGCAGGAAGCAGGTGGTGAGTCCACGATTGCTGAAGCGGGTCCAGGCGAGCGCCCACTGCATGACCGAGCAATTCTTGCTGTAGGAGTCGTTCTACCGCCACTCCACCACTACTTTGTTCGGCACTCCAGAGCCACAGGGCAGGTACCACCAGCGATAGCAAGATTGCGATGGTGATGATCTTGGCGGGGATCGGCG
>JBBWWE010000483.1:0-1762 GCA_050256595.1 Planctomycetota bacterium | reverse complement strand
CGGAGAGGGAGGATCATGTTCTGCAGCTGCCGGATCGGGGTTAGCAGGCCGTGCCTGCACTTGCTGGTACCAGTGTAGATATCTTTCACGGCCGTCCGGGTTCAGTAACGGATCGATGATGACGAGGCAATTCTCGCGAATCTGACGAATCTTCTGATCCGACCCATCCGCGAGTTGATGGATCGTCGCCAGCGCCGCCTCGGTCGCCGAGGATTCATCGCCATGGACGTTGTAGGAGAGCCACACCACCGCCGGAAGATCTTTCAGCAACCCGTCCAGATCCAGTTCTTCGCGCTCCGCCAGCCGCCGTGGATCGGCGAGCAATTGCTGGGCAGCACGAATTTCATCGAGTCGAGCGATGTTCGACTCGGTGGAGATCATCACCAGCACCAGTTCTCGACCCTCGACGCTACGACCATACTCCTGGATCAGAACCCGAGGGGAGAGCGCCGCGACCTGCCGGCAATAGGCCACAACATCGTGATGAGGAGTGAAACGATCGCCGAGCGGAATCCCGGACCACTGGCCGGGAGACGGAACCTTACCCTCGAAGGTATCGTTGCCGCTGTAAGGAAAAGGTGTATCTCCAGCAGAGAGTGGCACTGAACCTACCCCCAGCAAACACCAGATGGACAAGAGAAGCTTCAGCATCAAACCTCCTGGATCATCGACCTTCGGGGAGTCATGGTGGTCCCCGATCGACGACATTCTGCCTTCACAATGATCGTTAGGCTAGATGGCCCTGGCTGCGTCAAAAACTGCAAAGAGGAATCAAAGTGTCCAGTTCCCGAGGTGAACTCTCCCCCATCGTCTCCCTGGCCGCACCGATCGTCGTTACGCAGCTTGGAACGATGATGATGGGGATGGTCGACATGTGGATGGTGGGTCGGGTCGGAACCTCTGCTCTGGCTGCAGTAGCACTCGGCGATACCTGGGCATTCGGAATGCTGATCCTCGGACAGGGATTGATCCAGGGTATGGATCCGCTGGTGACACAGGCTCACGGAGCGAAAGATGCGAAGGCCCTGGGACGGTCTCTGCAACGAGGGCTGTTGCTGGGGCTGGTGCTGATCCCTGTACTGACCCTCAGTTGGCAGTTGGGGGGGGCCGCTCTGGTGGCATTGGGACAGGATCCTGGCCTTAGTTTAGTGGCGGAAAGCTACATCCAGGCACAACTGTTCAGCGTGCCAGCAATACTGGGATTCCTGGTACTGAGACAGTACCTGCAAGGACGGGGATTCGTCAGACCCGCGCTATGGACCGTTCTCATAGCCAATCTATTCAACGTGGTGTTCAACGAACTGTTCATCTTCGGAGGACTCGGGATTCCTGCTCTCGGAGTCGAGGGAGCTGGATACGCCACCGGCGCTAGCCGCTGGTTGATGCTGCTGCTGTTGATCGGCTTCATGATGAGGGGACGATATCTCGCCGAGGGATGGGTGCCCTGGAGTCGCCGCAGTTTCTCCCTTCGCGCGATGGGAACGCTGCTCTTGCTGGGACTCCCGATCGCGATCCATTTCGGGGTCGAGGTGTGGACCTTCCAGGCCGCTACCTTGATGGCTGGCAGGATCGGGGAGATCGAACTGGCCGCTCACATCGTGGTTCTGAAGATCATCTCCTTCACCTTCATGTTCCCGTGGGGAATCAGCGGAGCCGCCACCACCCGGGTCGGGAACCTACTTGGTGAAGGAAACGTTGCCCGAGCGCGTAAAGCAGCCAGGGCTGCCATCGCACTCGGCGCTCTCGTGATGACGGGCGCGGG
>JBBWWE010000482.1:0-3946 GCA_050256595.1 Planctomycetota bacterium | reverse complement strand
GGGATGGCTCAATAACCGGCTGCATGACCGTCTTTTCTTGACTCGCTCGCACCAATCCATACCCCGTTTCTGGGATCTCTCATCACCGCTTGATACCCTCCGAAGAGGCCCGTTCTACTCCCGATTTTGTGTCCTCGCTTGCGAAGTTCTTCGATCACTGCTGTTGAAAATCCCGATTCGAGGGCAACCTCTCCACCATCTTCCATGACGGATCCGGTCGGTTGCGAAGAACCAACGTGAACCACCCTCGGTGCATCCCCTGCTTCCTGCAAGTTCATACCGAAATCGATGATGTTCATCAGCACCCAGACCTGTGCCTGCGGCTGTGTTGCTCCCCCCATCACTCCAAATGAAAGCCATGGCTGACCGTCACGGGTGGCGAATCCGGGAATGATGGTGTGGAACGGTCTTTTTCCGGGAGCATAAACATTTGCATGTCCGTCCTCGAGGCAGAATAGTTCCCCCCGATCTTGCAGACCAAATCCGAGACCCGGGGGGCAAACTCCGCTACCGATCCCTCGATAGTTGCTCTGGATCAGTGAAACCATGTTGCCGGCGGAATCTGCAACCGAGAGATACACCGTGTCTCCACGATCAGTCTGGGACCTTCCCGTGTCGATTCTCTGCACCGCTTTGGCAGCATCGATCTTTGCTCGCAACTCATTGGCATGCTCCTTGGAAATCAGCCGTTTCAGCGGAACATCATGGAAATCCATGTCCGCGTAGTCGCGCGCTCGATCCTCGAAGACCAGTTTCTTGGCCTCGATGAAGTGATGAAGAAGATCAGCACTGCCGAAGCCCCAATCCTTGACCGGAAAACCCTCCATGATGTTGAGGAGTTCCAGCACTGCGATTCCTTGCCCATTGGGAGGTAACTGCCATACATCGATGCCCCTGTAACTGGTACTGACGGGTTCGATCCACTCGCCATGGTGGGCTGCGAGGTCCTCCATGGTGATGTATCCACCATGTTCCTGGATGAAAGACGCCATCTGTTCTGCCACCGAGCCTTCATAAAAACCTTCGCGGCCTCTGGTAGCGATCTGCTCGAGAGTGGTTGCGAGATCGGGGTTCTTCCAGATCTCTCCGACAGCGGGAGTCTTGCCCTCTGTGGTAAAAGTCTCCTGGAAGCCAGGTTGATCGCCGAGCACCCGGGCGCTGATCTTCCAGTAGTGAGAGATCAATTCGGTGACCGGAAATCCCTCCCGTGCGTGTCGGATGGCGGGTGCCAGTACCTGATCGAGAGAAAGAGAACCGAATCTTCCATGCAACTGGATCCAGCCATCGACACAACCGGGAACTGAAATGGGCAAGGTCCCATAAGCAGGAATCTCATCCTTCCCCAGAGCAGTAACCTCTTGGCGTAACTTCTCCAGGGTCAAAGATCGAGGCGAGCGACCGGAGCCGTTGAATCCGTGTAACTTCTTTTCCTTGGCATCCCAGACGATGGCAAAAAGATCTCCCCCGATGCCATTTCCAGTTGGTTCCATCAAACCGAGGCACGAGTTGGCGGCGATGGCTGCATCTACCGCGCTGCCTCCAGCCCGGAGAATCTCCAGAGCAGCTTCGGTCGCCAGCGGATGACTGGTGGCAGCCATACCGTGCACGGCATAAACCTCTGAACGGGTTGCGAAAGGACGACCAGTGATGCGATCTCCACCTGAAATTCTCGCCGAGACGCTGAGCAACAGAAGCAAAAGCAGCAGAAATTTCATCTTCGTAGACTCCCGTCCGATCTTCCTTACAGATGAGGGGTCATCCTAACTGCGATGGAACCGACACGGAAGCGCGGTGGAGTCGTACTGCCAGACACTCAGGAGGGGTGTAGGTGGAATTCTGCCACTGGGAGAGTGTCAGCGGTGGTTCATTCTCCAGTGGTGGCTTATTCTCCCACTCACCTACTCAGGAGCAGGAGCCCGGATGGCGGACGGTGACAACCAGAGACTCTTCGAACAGGCTTGCCAGCTCATTCCCGGCGGAGTGAACAGTCCGGTTCGGGCGTTTGGCTCCGTCGGAGGAACCCCTCGATTCATCTCCAGAGCTAAAGGGTGTCGAATTTTCGACAGCGAGGAAAAGGAGTACATCGATTTCGTCGGTTCCTGGGGTCCAATGATTCTCGGGCATGCCCATCCGTCAATTCTGGAAGCCATCACAAGAACCCTGAAAGATGGCACTTCTTTCGGAACTCCCACGGCAGCCGAAACAGAGTTGGCTTCTCTGATCGTTGAAATGGTTCCTTCTGCAGAGATGGTGCGGCTCGTCTCCAGCGGTACCGAGGCAACGATGTCTGCACTGAGGCTAGCACGAGGCATCACAGGACGGGATCTCTGCATCAAGTTTGAGGGTTGTTACCACGGTCACGGCGATTCATTTCTGGTCGCTGCCGGCTCGGGGGCCGCTACTCATGGCCATCCATCAAGTCCCGGAGTTCCCGCCAGCACGGCAGAGATGACCCGCGTCGTTCCTTACAACGATCTCGAAGCGGTGAATACCCAGATGGAATCCTGCGGCGATAAGGTGGCAGCCATCATCGTCGAACCGATCGCAGGCAATATGGGCTGCGTACTGCCGGTGCCTGGTTTCCTGGAAGGGTTGCGAGAACTCTGCTCGCAGCACGGATCTTTACTGATCTTCGATGAAGTGATGACCGGGTTCCGGGTCGACCCCGGAGGAGCCCAGGGCTTGCTGGGCATCGAGCCGGATCTGACCACCCTCGGCAAGATTGTCGGCGGCGGAATGCCGATGGGAACGATCTGTGGATCCAGAGAGATGATGGAGAACTTCTCCCCCACTGGCACCGTGTACCAGGCCGGTACCCTGAGTGGAAATCCCCTCTCGGTAGCCGCAGGAATCGCCCTGCTGACAGAATTGCGAGAAGGAGCAGACGAAATCTACCCGGCCCTGGAAGCCAAGGGCCAGCGATTGCAGGAGGGTTGGAAACAAGCACTCGATCAACACGGTGTCGCTCACTGCTGGAATCGGGTCGGATCGATGTTCGGGCTATTCTTCACGGAGGGCCCCGTCAACAATTTCAGCGACGCTGCTGGTGCCGACGCACAGATGTTCCGCCGCTTCTTTCACGGTCTGCTCGCGGCAGGAGTCGCCATCGCCCCCTCCCCCTTCGAGGCAGGGTTTTTGTCGATGGCGCATTCCGAACAAGACATCGATCACACCACGGCAATGGTCGAGAAACTGTCCCTTTGATTTTTCTCCACAACTTGTGCTTGTTGTCGATTTGAAGGGAACCTCGAAACAGAACAAAAAAAAGAGCCCCTCGATCTCATCGACCGAGGGGCTCTTGAAGTTACAGAGTAACTCTAAATGTCGTCTGCATCTCCGTCGCAGCCGAGGCCATCGCCAGGAGTGGGATCGAGATCGCTACCCGGGAACGGAGCCAGCGGCGCCGGTCCTTCGAGGAACCTGTAGTTGAAGATGTAGATACAGTCGGCGGCATCAATTCCACCGTCATCATTGCTATCACAGGCATCGTCACAGGTTGGATCAGGACCACCCTGGAAGAGGAAGTTAATCCCGTAGATGCCATCAGCGATGTTGACCGTCGAGTCATTGTTGCAGTCACCACGGGTGAAACTGTTGAAGTTCACCACGGTCAAGGTGCCGTTGACCAGCGTTGGTTGATCCTGAGTGGTCTGCCCGGTCACGACTATGTTGTCCTGCGGTGGGCTTCCGATGCCATCGGTCCAAGCAATATCGCTGGCGCCTTCTGCATCGGTGGACCAACCAAGCTCAACGAGATCGGTCTGAGCACCGGCTGGAATCTGGTTGTCGAGGGCTCCGTCAGACATGTCGTCTGCGAGCATTCCCATGACGATTTCACCGGAAGCACCAGCCTGAACCGCGAAGAAGGAAGCGCCAAAGACATCCGTGACACTGGTGCTGCCAAGAATCGCATCATCGTAGGTCACGTTCATCTGAACCGCATCGA
>JBBWWE010000481.1:0-3512 GCA_050256595.1 Planctomycetota bacterium | reverse complement strand
GGGAGAACTGTCGGCCGATGCCATCGTCAAGAATCGTACCGGTACCTACGGCGGGCGAATCGTCTACGCCATCCTCGGCGAGGTGGATACCTTCAACCCGGTCGAGCCGAAGGGGGCCACCGACCAGGAGATCCGCGCCATCGTCTTCTCCGGGCTGGTCGACTACAACAACGGCAACTGGCAGACGGGTCCGGAAGTGGCGAAATCGTGGGACGTCTCCGACGACAACCTCACCTGGACCTTCTACCTGCGCGAGGGAATTCGCTGGAGTGACGGCGAGCCGGTCACCATCGACGATGCGCTGTTCTCGTTCCAGGCGGTCTTCCACGACCAGATCGCTACCAGCATCAAGGATGGCTTCAAGCACCCGGAGACGGGAGCACTGCCCCAGGTCAGCATCGATCGAGATCGAAACGCCCTCATCTTCCAGTTATCCCGCGTCGATTCCCAGTTCTTGACCCACATCGGCAACGTGCGGCTGATCCCTCACCACAAGTGGAAGGATCATCTGCAGGATGAGAACCCGACCCTGCTGCAGCAGATGACATCCAATGCTCCGCCGGAGGATCTGGTCGGCTGCGGTCCCTTCGTGTTGAAGAACTACGTCCCCGGCGAGAAGATCGTCTACCAGCGCAACCCCTACTACTGGAAAAAGGATGCCCGAGGTCAGCGACTGCCCTATCTCGACGAGGTGGTGATCCTGCTGGTCAAGGATCTCAATCTGCAGTGGCAGAAGTTCGAGGCAGGGGAACTCGACATCTTCATGGAACTCCCCGCCGACCATTTCAGGGAAGCCTCGGCGATGGAGAAGGCGGGGAAAGCGGATCTGGTCCGTCTCGGGGTCAGTCTCAACAGCAACTGGGTGTGCTTCAACCTGCACCCGGGCCAGGATGCCGAGACCGGTGAACCGTTTGTCGATCCGGCCAAATCGTACTGGTTCCATAAACTCGAGTTCCGCAAGGCAGTCAATCACGCCATCGATCGAGACGGCATCCAGCGCACCGCCTTCCAGGGCAGGGCCACCCCGATCTGGTCGAGCATCACCCCCGGAAATCGAAGCTGGTACCACAAGGGAGTGCCGACCTATCCGCACTCGATCGACAAGGCGAACGAATATCTCGACGGACTGGGCTGGAAGGACAGCGACGGTGATGGCGTACGCGAAGATGACCAGGGTCGTCCCATCGTTTTCAATCTCAACACCAATGTCGAGAACAACCTTCGCCAGCAGATCGGAAATCTGATCATGCAGGATCTGAAAAAGGTCGGCATCAAGGTCAATTTCAAACCGATCATCTTCAATGATCTCGTGACCAGCCTGCGAGATAGCCACAGGTGGGACATGATCCTGCTCGGCTGGGGATCCGGTGTTCCGCCCGACCCTGCCAACGGTAAGAACATCACCCTCTCCAGCGGCCGTCTCCACGCCTGGAACCCGCAGCAGCCGAAACCGGCCACCGCATGGGAATCGCGCATCGATTCTCTGATGACGATGATGGACGCGGAACTCGATGACACCGTCCGGAAGAAATACTACGACGAGGTGCAGGAACTGATCGGCCAGAACATCCCGATCCTGTATCTGATCGCCGCCAACTCGTATTGCACTTCGAAAACGAACCGGCTCGGAAATCTGTGGCCGAGCCTGTTGCGCCCACAACTGACCTGGAACCTCGAAACCCTGTGGATCCGAGACTGAGGATGGCAAAGAAGAACCGTTGCTGACCTTCACCCTCCGTCGGTTGTTGTCGATTCCGCCGCTGGTACTGGTGGTCTCCCTGCTGACCTTCTTGTTGCTGAAGGCAGCACCGGGTGATTTCTACAGCCAACAAGAGGCAGATCCGGCTCGCTCACTGACCGAAGTGCTACGACAAAAGGAATCCTCAGGCTTACTGGTGCGTCTGAGTCAAACCCAACTCGAGGAGTTCGGAGAGTTTCGAGACGATGGCTCGACCTGGTCCTTTCGTGACGACGGGGAAAAGGTGCCGACCATCCTGCGCGATGGAATCGTCGTCAGGGGACGCAGTGCCAGTCGCAGTCTGCTCAACTTCCAGATCGAATCGACCAAGTACCAGTGCGATGACGAGGGAGTGGTGTACCGCAAGGTCGGCCCCATCGAGAGTTTCTTCTCCTGGTTTTCCAATGCCGCAAGCGGCGATTTCGGACGCTCCTACAAGTTCAATCGACCGGTCTTCGGCATCATCGCGGAACGGCTCTGGAACACCCTGATCCTGTCGATCGCGGCGCTCTTGATCGCCTATGGCCTCGGCATCCCGCTCGGCATCTTCGCCGCGGTCAAACCGAACTCACTGGTAGACCATTCGGCGGGAATCCTCGCTTTCATCGGACTGTCGATTCCGACCGTTTTCTCGGCACTGCTGGCGGTGCTGTTTGCCACTTACACCGGATGGTTTCCCATCGGTGACATGCGCTCGCTCGACTACGATCTATTCGGGTTCTGGGGCAAGCTGGGAGACCGCCTGCACCACCTGTTCCTGCCCGCCATCGTACTCGGCACGGCAGCCATGGCCGGCTACATGCGCCAGGCGCGCGGCAACATGATCGAGGCGCTGGGACAGGACTACGTCCGCACCGCTCGCGCCAAGGGAGTCTCCCACAACTCGGTGCTCTTCAAGCATGCGTTCCGTAACGCGGTCAATCCACTGGTCACCCTGTTCGGGTACTCGCTGGCCAGCCTGCTCAGCGGCAGCCTGCTGGTTGAAATCGTCATGAACTGGCCCGGTCTGGGAAGACTCGTGTTCGAGGCGATCAGTGCCAAGGATGAGCCACTGGTACTGGCGAGCGTGCTGATTTCGACCCTGCTGCTGGTGTTCGGGAACCTGGTGGCGGACCTGTTACTGGCACTGGTCGACCCGAGGGTGAGATTGTCATGACCGACACCCACCCACCACAATCCAAGTTGCCCCCACCACGTGGACCGTGGACGATGTTGTGGCACCGGCTGCGCAAGAACAAGCTCGCCATGAGCGGCGCGGCGATCCTCCTGGTTCTCTACCTGATCAGTTGCTTCGGCGGATTCATCGGCCCCTACGGCAGCAACGAAATCAACAAGTACACCGTCAAGTACGGTCCGATGCTGCTGGGTGGATACGTCATCGAGAAGATCGGCGAGGTGATCGACGAGGATGAAAACTTCGAGGAGATCATCCGCGATACATACAGCCGTAAGTGGGAGTGGTTCGAGGGCGGCGTTCATTTCCATGACAGCGATGGCAACTTCACCCTCCGTCCCCACGTTCATCCCCTGCGCGAATACGTCTCCTGGGACGCCTATGGTGAAACGGAATACATCCTCGCCGAGGATCGATCGATCTCGGTACCGGTGAGTTTCTTCATCGAGGGCAGCGAGCCGCATGAGATCTTCAGCCTCTGTGGATTTTTCCCCATAAAGGGACTGCCGCATCTGATGGGGATCGCAGCCGAAGATCACCCCACAGGAAAGGACCTGCACACCGGTCTGTTCCTGCTCGGGACCGACATCCTGGGGCGAG
>JBBWWE010000480.1:0-1913 GCA_050256595.1 Planctomycetota bacterium | reverse complement strand
TCTATGAGATCGCGCAATGGTTCCCCAGGATGTGCGCCTACACCGATTACACGGGCTGGCAACACAAGCAGTTCATCGGGAGCGGTGAATTCACTCTAGAGTTCGGTGACTACCGGGTCGCCATAACGACACCAGACACTTTCATCGTCAGTGCCAGTGGCGAACTGGTAAACCCGGAAGACGTGTTGACCTCCGACCAACAGGAAAGATTCGGCTCCGCAAAAACTTCTCATCGCCCGATTTTCATCGTCACTCCCGAGGAAGCCCTCAAGAACGAAAAGGTAGAACCCACAGGAGAAAAAACCTGGATCTTCGAGGCCAAGGACGTGCGCGACTTCGCCTGGGCAGCCTCACCCAAGTTCATCTGGGATGCGATGGGCGTGAGCGTGCCCGGTGGAGATCACACGATGGCGATGTCGTTCTATCCCAACGAGGGAGAACCACTCTGGAGTCGCTACTCGACTCACGCTGTCGCACACACGGTGGAGATCTACTCGCAGATGTCGATCCCGTATCCCTATCCCGTGGCCATCAGTGTAAATGGTCCGATAGGCGGCATGGAATACCCGATGATCTGCTTCAACGGACCACGACCGGAAGAGGACGGAACTTATTCCGAACGAACCAAGTACGGCCTCATCGGAGTGATCATCCACGAGGTCGGACACAACTGGTTCCCGATGATCATCAACTCCGACGAACGTCAGTGGACCTGGATGGATGAGGGGCTGAACACATTCGTACAGTTCATCGCAGAACAACTTTGGGAAGAAAAGTACCCATCCCGAAGAGGGGAAGCCCGCAACATCATTGGCTTCACCACCAGTACCCATCAAGTTCCCATCATGACCAATAGCGAGCAACTCTTGCAGTTCGGAAACAATGCCTACGCAAAACCAGCTACCGCTCTCAACATCCTGAGAGAAAGCGTCCTCGGTAGAGAACTGTTCGACTTTGCTTTCCGTGAATACTCGAGTCGCTGGGCATTCAAGCGACCTGAACCTGCTGATCTTTTCAGAACTCTCGAAGACGCCTCCGGCATCGATCTGGATTGGTTCTGGCGTGGCTGGTTCTATTCCACTAACCATTGCGATCTTGCAGTTGACCGCGTGGTTCGCTTCCACCTCGACTCCGGGAATCCAGATGTAGAAAAGCCACTCCAGAAGGAAAAGCGAGATTCCGATCCCAGATGGATCAGCAGAGAGAACAACGCGGGTTTGACGATTCGAACCGAGCGATACCCCGAACTGCTCGACTTCTACAACTCGTTCGATGAACTGGATGTCACCCAACAGGATCGTCGCGGATACGAACGCTTCCTCTCCCGTCTCGAGGAGGGAGATGTTGAACTGATCAATCGACCCTGGAACTTCACCGTGGTCCAGATGCGAAACTTCGGTGGGTTACTGATGCCGGTCCCACTCACCGTCACCTATGAATCGGGCGATACTGAAAGTTTCCGACTCCCCGCAGAGGTGTGGAGACAAGATCCCAGAGTTGTTTCGAAATTGCTCGTCACGCGAGAACCGATCACTCGTGTTGAAATCGATGCCCGATTCGAAATCGCCGATGCAGACCGAACCAACAACGTCTTTCCTCCAGAGATCGATGACCAGCGAATTCGAATCCGCCCCGAACGGGACCGCTCCAATCCGATGCAAAAAGATCGAGATGAAAGGTTGAGGATCGAGGCCACTCTCGCTGCCGGCAAACTGGGGAAGGACATCGCCACCAGGATGAAGGGGTCCGGTAGCCAACCGGTTCCTGCAGCCGCCCGGATTCTCGGTGATGTTGACCCTTACACACTGATCGACCCCTGGGGCCAGAACTTTGCCGTGTTTGATTCCGTCGACGAAGGTGAATGCGCACGCATCGTCAGTTCCGGTCCGGATGGAGAACCCGGATCTGAAGAC
>JBBWWE010000479.1:0-2535 GCA_050256595.1 Planctomycetota bacterium | reverse complement strand
CACCTTCATGTTCCCGTGGGGAATCAGCGGAGCCGCCACCACCCGGGTCGGGAACCTACTTGGTGAAGGAAACGTTGCCCGAGCGCGTAAAGCAGCCAGGGCTGCCATCGCACTCGGCGCTCTCGTGATGACGGGCGCGGGCATCACGATCCTGGTGGTGGGGGGCAGATTGCCGGCGATCTTCAGTTCCGATGTCGCGGTCCTCGCCAGCGCCATTGCATTGCTGCCGATTGCAGCCGGATTCCAGATCTTCGACGGTGTTCAAGCGGTCGCAGCGGGGGTTCTCCGGGGAGCCGGAAGAACAATTCCGGCGGCAGCGATCGGCGTCATCGGATTCCCCCTGATCACGCTTCCGCTGGCCTACCACCTCACCTTCACCAAGGGGATGGGACTTCCAGGAATCTGGTGGGCATACCTGACGGGCCTGGTGATCGTCGCAACGCTACTGGTCAGTTGGACCACGCTCACCGCAAAAAACTGGAAACCGATGCAAAGAAGAATCGCCGGAGAGTGACTGCAGCGACAAGATCCATCAACTACCGCTAGCGGCGAGGAGAAACTGATAAGTCCCTCGGGTCGACTCCACCCGCAGTATCACCGCCGAATCCACCTGTTCGAGGCGCACCTGCAAACCTGCACTCCCTGCCCCTGCAGCACCGGAAGGGAGCAACACCTGGACCCCGTCACCGTGATCCAGTCGAGCCAGTTTCTCATCGAGAGCCAGACGTTGTTGCAATGCCTGGTCGATCCTCCTGCGCAGAGATTCTTCCTCACCAGCGGCCGCGTCCGCTCCGCCCTTGATCCGCCGTAAACGGATCTGAGATCTGCCCAGAGACCGGACCAGTTCGGCGCGGGCAGAGGCAATCCGCTCGCGGGAAGGATCTTCCAGACGTAGCCGGGGCGATTCATCCGCCTTCGAAGTGAACACCAACCGTCTCAACGGCTCATCTCCCGTACGATTCTCGATCACCCCGATGACACAATGACCCGGTAGCGAGAACTGTGCTGGAAACCGATAGGTGTCGAGGATCCAGTCTCCCAGTTCCTGTCTTACGAGAGGAATCCTCTCTCCCTGGCAACCAAGTAGCAGGGCGCCCCACTGCAACCGGAGTAATAGTTGACTATTCTTGAGGCCCTCGATGGCCGACAAGGTGGCCAGGATTCTCTCTCCGGGTCGATTGAGAATTCCCCGCGTCACCGGGATCCGCACCGAAGGCCCACCCCCGAGTGGTCTCGCCAGCAGATGCACAGTGGAGCGGCCGCTGACTTCGATGGCCAGGGAGTGTTTCCCAGGAGGTAACAAGATGCCGGAAAAGATCAGCGGCAGTGGTGCCTTGAGCACCATTCCACCGGGCAACTCGTAGACACCACTGCGAGTCAGATCAGGTAACGCTGGAACCACTTCAGGCGAATCGGGAAGTTCGAGAGTGAACTCGACTCCTGCCAGGCGGGTTCGTGAAATCTGACCATCGAGAACCGAGGAATCCTGCGCAGATAAACCGCCCATGAAGACGCAAGCACCAAGCAGCAAGAAGATCCCGATCTGCTGCCAAATCGTTACGCGAGAACGGATCCCTCCTCTGCACTGACGGCAGAAAAAAGCCCGGGTCATCCTCCCCCAGTAGGAGAAGATGACCCGAGCCCGAGGCAGTCGGGAAGAGCAGTTGAAACTAGAAACTGTAGTCGATTCCAACGAAACCCATGAGTCCGCCATAGTCGACATCGCCATATCTGTCACCATCATCATTGATATTGACGACGAGATCATGGCTCGCAATATCGTACTGCGCCTCCACAAATAACGTGAGAGTATCAACCAGGTCCCAGCGCAACGAAGCCGATGGGCTCAGCAGAAACATCGGCTGACTCGGGATTTTAACCTCCTGGCCAGGCGAAGGCACAAATGCATTACTCAGTTTGTTTTTTACGGAAAGGAGACCGACACCAAAACCGTACCTGAAGTAAGGGACGTTGTCGTCCTTTGAAACAGGTACCTCCCAGTCAAAATTGAGCGTAAAGGTGTCGCGATCTGAACTGCCGATCATACTTTCACCAAAGAGGGGTCCAGGAACAGAATTACCTTCGACATTCTTGATCGATGTCAGCTGGAAACCGAAATGCATCCCGTACTCGTACTCGTAACTGAACCGAATTCCAGGCCCGGTTGCGCCGCTAAAATGGTCACTGGCAGGAGAAAAAGAACCGACCTTTAACTCGGCATGAAGCTTATCCTCGAACAGCATCGCTTCTCGCTCGTTATATCCGGGGACGGCACAGCCACTCATGGCAACCAATGTGATCAGAACTGTCGCCAGGGAAAGGTAGACCGGGCGGATTCGACGGCGCTTGTGCATGCTTCATCTCCTTTTTCACTGTGTTATCACTGCTTTTTCACTGTTGGGCTCTTGCTCGACCCTACTTGAGGCCAGGAAAACTCTCTCACCTCGATGAGCCGAAGTGACTGAACACCCCGTCCCCTACGATTCTCAAGGCCTACGTGAGCGATCCCGCCCCCCGGGATCTATGGGTCACGAG
>JBBWWE010000478.1:0-2378 GCA_050256595.1 Planctomycetota bacterium | reverse complement strand
CAGGGCCGAATCCATATCTTCACCGTCAACGGCCGCCATATCACCAGCGCAAACTACAGCAACGAGGCGATTCAATCTCGTATTGCCAGAGGTCGATGGAGACCCATGGAAGAGGGCAAGGCCGGTTCATTCCTGGAACAGATCTATAAAAAGATCCCGCCCCATGATGGAGATTCCGCTGTAAGTAATGCTTCATGAGACCGCTGGCTGACTCCACTGGCTCCACCAGCGTATAAATCCATCACCCAGTACAGAAGTGGCATCTGCGGTTCCAAGGCCCCCGGCTTCAAGCGCCTTTTGCAGATGGTCAAGATCTCTATGATCTCGAAATCCCACAGCAGTATTCGAGATACCGTCGAGATCGGTTCCGAGACCCACTCGTTCGTTTCCCATGAACTCCATCAGGTGGGTCACGTGCTCAACCACCGTATCGAGAGTTGCAGTCTCATCCTTTGGGACCAGAAAAGGGGGGTAGACATTAACTCCGACCATCCCATTGGATTGACCAAGAAGTGACAGAATTTCATCAGACAGATTTCGGGGATGATCATGAAGAGCGCGAGCATTGGAATGAGTTGCCAGAACCGGTGCTCCTGATTCGCAAACATCGATGACACCCTCCCGGTTCAGGTGAGAGATATCGATCGCCCAGCCAAGTTGCGCCGCCTTGGCCACAGCTGCTTTTCCAAACCGGGTCAGTCCTTGCTTCTGATCCTCTAAAACGCCCTGACCCAGTTCATTCTGGCCATTCCAGGTGAGTCCAAGGATTCGTACACCACGGCCATGTAACTCATCGAGTCGAGATAAATCACCCTCGAGGCAACGAGCATTTTCAATTGCTGCCAACATCGCGGTCACCCCAGGATCGAGTTGGGCCAACTGCAACGGACTGGTAACGCTTTGAAAAGGCTCACCTGGGTCCTGTGATAGACGATCCATGACATCCAGCAGCCTGCAGCAATGAGCCCAGGGGTCCTTGCGATTGTCCTCGGTGAATACCGCCGTACATAGAAGCCCGACGCTTCCCTCCCGGCACCGCTCGGCATCGATCTGGAGATCTTCGCGACGGGGACTCAGGCCACCGCCCTTTTCATCGAGACGCCACAGGGTATCGACGTGAAGATCAACTCTCATCGGCGGCTCCGAATCGTCCCAGTCGCCACGCACCCAGGCTATAGACATCTAGCAGCGAAGCCTCATCGATACTGCGGATCTGCTGGGGCTGCTTGGCGGCGAGAATCTGCAGATCTGCTGCTGTTCCTGGCTCGAGTGTACCCCAACCCTCCGGCAGGAAATTACCTTTTGCAGCACCCGCGGTACGCCAGGAGAAAGCAGACTCGAAAGCTACTCGCTGTTGTGGACCGAAAATACTACCGAGGCCTTCTCGATCGAGTCGCTGGACCGCAGCATCAAGATCGCACCAGGGATCGACGCACTCGATGGGAGCATCTGTACCCAGAATGATGGGGATTCCAGCATCGTCGATACTTCGCAGGGCAAAAGCACTGCTGCTACGCTTACCCCACCGTTCACCGAGAATCTCTCGATCCTGATACAGATGGCATGGCTGCATCGAAGCGACTGCCCCAGACGATCGCATCTTGTCAAGATCAGGGGAATCGATGAGTTGGCAATGTTCGATTCGATCGGGAAGATCATCAGGCCGTTTCGAGCGCGTGATGGAAATCGCCCGGATTGCCTCTTCGACTGCCGCATCCCCGATAGCATGAATCGCCAGAGCCCAGCCATACTGTGCGGCCAGATTTGCAAGGTGGTCGAGGTCTTGCGGTGCCTTGCGCATCACGCCACGGTTTCCAGGGTCGTCACAGTAATCAGCTTTCAACCAGGCGGTCCTGGAACCCAGGGTGCCATCGAGAAATATCTTGATCCACGGCATGGCAAAACAATCGGTTCGGTCTCCCACCGGACGACATGCTTGCCCGGATTCGATGGCTAGCAAGAATTCGTCTTCTGGATACCCATGGCGGATCCTCACGCCCAGTTGGCCTTCTGCACTGGCCTCACCGAGGATCTTGATCGACCCGGAACGATCGAAAGTGGTGGCAGCGGTAATCCCGTGGGCCAACAACCAGGAGCAAGCCGCTGCTGCATCCTGATTCCTGTCCCGGGGAATCCTCGCCCAGATCTTCTCCGCATCCTCTTCTACGACGACCCCGGCATGGTCCCGGGGGTCGACCCGGGCAATCTGCAGCGCAGCGGAGTTGACCAGTGCTCGGTGATGATCTGAGTTCCACAGGAATACGGGATCATCGGAGACGATTGAATCCAGATATCTGCGAGGATCGGGGTTCATCAAAGCAGGAAGTGGATCCTTCCAGCCATGCCCGATGCGGGGTCCGTTTATTTTCTCGGTGATC
>JBBWWE010000477.1:0-4977 GCA_050256595.1 Planctomycetota bacterium | reverse complement strand
GTCTGCCACAATCCGACAACTAGCTGGAAGTTCCATCCGATGGCAGTGCATGCTCGGTGCTGTCGAATGCGCCATCCAACTGGTCAGATTCGACTCGTCTGGTGAAGACGAGAGAGGCGACCCGATCGCGGTCGGTGGCCGAGAGTCCGACGAAACGAACCCCGATTCCACCCTACGGATCGTCGCCGACGGCCACTTCTGAGACCACCCGGGCGGTGATATCGCGTGCGCCCAGCGACGGAATCCCACGCAGGATGAGCAGGTCGTCTGGGTCGACCGGAGCATCGGTCGAGAACCCCATTCCTCCGGTGCCGATATCGATGAGGTTTGCCTCGTGCAGAAGGTCCCGATCACAATCGTGGACGGTCTTGCTTCCAACGGGCAGATGGAGGAAACGAATCGTACCCTCGATGGGAACGCGTATATATTGACGCCTTTGCTCGAGGATCACCTTCCGAGGGGTCTCCAGGAACAGGAACCACTCTCCCAGATCTCGTTGTTCCTGCAGCCGCGTTTCGAACAGGAAACAGCCGCTGTCGTGGCGATAGAAGGAAACCTGTAGATCGTCACCGACTTGCCAACGAGCCGCCCCCCCCGTCGGTTCAGAACTCTCGACGACACGAACCGCAAGACTCTGGGCATCGCGGTGAATCATGACGGTACGTAACGACACTCCGTCCGGACCCTGGATCAGTAGTTCTTCCTCTTCGACCGGAATCGCCAGAGCCTGGGAGACTTCTCCTGAAACCTCCCACCCCCTGCGAATCCGAATCCGGTCGAGCGCCCGTCGATGATCCAGGTCTTGCAGGAGATCGGGATCGGTCGTCAGCCCTCGTTCGAGCGCGTCCTCGAAGGCAAATCGGGAATTGAGAAGGCGCGTCAAGTCGACAGCCTCGGAACCGGCCAGCAGGGTGAGCAACAGATCCGCTTCGTCTCCGTCGATTCCCTGGGCGACCAGTTCATCGCGAGCCGCAGACTGACCGATGCTAGTACGAGACGAGCTGGGAGATCGTTTCTTATCGGTTTTCATGCCCAGTACTCTTCGACACGACCGCAGTGCCCGCTCGCCAAACAGCAAGAGGATGGAAAACAACAGCAGCCCCAGCGCAAGCCACATATTCTGTGTTTCCGGTCTCATCGGTGGTCCTCATCGTCTTTTCGGCACGGAACATTCCCCCACCCCCATCGGCATCATCGAGGCCATACTTGAGAGAATTCTCTGGCCCGAGAAAGAGCCGCAATAACTTGAGAGTGAAGAAACTGGCGCGTCGGCGAACTACCGACCTGCGATGATGTAGGAGCCCCGGTTCTGGGCCGCGAGGCTCTCCATGAAAGCGGATGTGAACCCCATCGCGATGGTATGAATCGTCACCTGGCTCTCCTGGTTGAGACGCAGGATCTCCTGCAGGATCCGCTCGGGATCGACGAAGGTCCCCATGCTGGGAGCACCATCGGAGAGAAAGAAGATGGTATCGACATCGCCGGCCTCCAGCACCTCCGCCAGCGAATCATAGATGTTGGTGCCGCCACCAGGTTGCAGACCCCGCACGAACTGTTTGGCGCTCTTGACTGACTTTGGAGACAGTTTGATCGGTTTCGGATTCAGGTTGATCGGATTGCTGGAGAAGCGAACCAGGTTGAAGAAGGTGCCGGGGCGCAATTTCGTGATGGCGGTCAACAACTCACTCTTGGCCAGTTCGAGGCGATTCATCGTCTCGTTGCCACCGCCTTCTTTCGGCACGGTCACCTGCTGAGACATGCTGCCAGAGCAATCGACGACGAACGCGATCCTGCGGCTGATAATCTCGACACCAAAATAGGAGGGAGTGCGCGCTGCACCCGGATCTGCCTTGCGTACATAGGTGTGTCCGCCCTCTCGCTCCTGTTCCTTTCGGGCAATCTCGACCGGGTTGTAACGATCTCGCTCTCGCTCCCAGTACTTGCGCCAGTTCATCACATCAGGGCCAAGATCTGACCCGGTGGCAGCGATCAAACGCTCGACCACCTGCGGTAGCAATACTCCGTCCTCTCGTTCCATCGAATCGAGCAGGGCATCGACTACGCGCACATCATGAACCCCCACCAGGGCTCGCAGCGCGGCCGATCGAACCTGCCAGGCAGGGTCGGAGAGGGCTTCGATTCGACGTACGAGACTGGCCTCACCGGCGACCTTGCCGAGCGCTGTGATGACGAGGGTGCGCAGCCGTACATCCCTGTGATTTCCCAGTGCCAGTAGCATCTCGAGAGCACCGGAGGGATCGAGCCGACAAAGCGCCCGCACTGCCTCCCGCTGGAACTCGAGGTCTCTTTGCAAAAGGCGCGATGCCTTGGCGATCTCTGCCACTGCAGTGCTGGTACCGATCAGCGCCAGCGCCCTCACTGCGGCTCTTCTCATCTGCGAGGAGGGATGCCTGAGCAGTCCCGTGAGCGTCGTTTCCGCCGGCTTGAATCCAGCTCTACCGAGGGCATCGGCGACTGCTATTCGAGCCAGCACCTGAGCGCGATCCTGATCGAGAACCTTGTCGTGTAACCAGTCGAGGGCCTTTGGATCCCGCAGCGATCTCAACGACCGTAAGATTCTATCGAAGTTTCGACGGCGAACCTGCGGTAGAGTTTCGGGCGAATCCCCCTCGGGGATGATCTCGACGAGCATGCGGGCTGCATCTCGGTTTCCAATCCTGCCGAGCAAATCGATGGCAGCAAAGGAGACACCCTGATTGCCACCACGAGCCCAGCGCTCGATCGGCTTCAGTCTGAGCTTCTCCATGTGCCGCGGTTTCAGAGCATCGAGCACCTGTCGCCGACCACTGATACTGAGAGACTGAAGTCGCGACAAAATTTTTCGCGCCACATCGGTGCCCCCCACTTTCAGCAGAGGTACTACAGCGATGTCCTGGATCTCCTTGGTCGGATCATCCAGCAACTTGAGCAGAAACATTTCCGATTCTCGACAGCGACAATCGCCGGCCTCTTCGAGCACCGTCTTGAGTGGTTTCATACCCTTGATCAGTTTTCTCTCGGCGTAAGGAAGTGCGCGCCAGGCCTTGAGCGCCCGATCCCAGTCCTGGACCACCTGTCGCATCCGTTCGCGCGGCGCACGCAGGGTGAAGAGCCGATCGCGTGCCCGCCGGGCAGAACTCTTTCTGGGGTACTGAGCGATGAGACGATTCCAGGTCGACCGGGCTTGCTCGTAAAGACCCATCTCGCGCTGGCAATAGCCCGCGTCATAGAGGCACTCGGAGGCAAGAGCATGATCGGAAAAGCGTTGCGTCACCTGCTCGAAGCGTTCCAGCGCCTGTTGCCATTCGAGCGTCTCCTGCAAGCAATGTCCCAGACCGTGCAAGGCGACCGCAGTCGCATCTGCTGCTAGATCCTGGTCGAGATATGCAAGATAACCCTCACGCGCCGGCCTCGATCGGCCCATCCGTCGCTGACACTCGGAACGATACGCCAGCGCCTCGTGGGCGCTTGTTGTCTCGGGCCACTGATGTCGAATCTCCTCGAGTTGATCCTCCAGTTCGATCAATCTCTCGTTCTGGGCATCCCTGCTCAATCTGCCAATCGAACCGAGCGACTTGATCACCTTCTCGAGAGCTTCGAGCGCTTGCTTTTCCGGGCCTTGCACCGCCTCGGCGGTTTGCTCTTCTTCACCTTGCTCCTGTTCACTGTCGTCGTCGTCCGCACTCACTAGCGCAGGCGATGCAAACATCAGCGCACAGGCGATCATCAGCAGCATGAGACCGATGAGCCAGGCCTTGGAAGAACTCGAGTCGCGAGGATTCATGTCGGATCTTTCCGGATCGTCATATCGATCGACAAGTAACAAGATTCTAACCGGAAGCGGGGATTTCCGCGAGCATCCGGGAGATGACGATGATGCCGATCACAAGCAGCGTCGAAAGACCGAGCCAGGTGCTGGCGGACTTGCGTATTCCTGCCAGTGCCTCCGAACGACCCACCATCGACGACGCGATGAAGAAAACTCCCATCGCCAGCAGGAACTTGATTCCGAACAACATGTGATAACTCGCACCGGCAGCCCCCGCTTCCTTCTGGGCAGTTGCCTTGTCGAGACCCACCTCAATGAACTGGTAGAGACCGGTCACGAGCAGCACCACGATGCCGACGCGAACGACGGGAGCCCAGTGTGTGCGAATCGATTCCTGCACCTCGGCCGAGCCCGCCTCCGAGGTGACCGCAGGGTGTACTGCACGCCACTGGAAGAGGGCCGCACCTGCGATGAAAAAGCCGAAAATGACATGTACCAGGGTGCTGATTTCAGGTCCTGACAAGAGAAGCTCCCATCCGGGTCTCGGTTGCTCTGTTCGCCACTGCCGCTCATCATGGCCCCGCTGGAGCAGATTACCACCGCACAGCGAGGAGGTCCCTTGCACCATTCTCAACCAGACCCTCAGGAATTCGCGGATTTCCTAGCTGCAGCCCGCGCTAGCGCCATTTTACGTACCCCTCATGGAGATCTCGCTCAAGATGCGATGAAAGCCGCGATCCGCGGCGGGTTTCGCATCTGCGAGTTCACTTTGACAATTCCAGACGCCCTGGAGCACATCCGAGCCGTCTCCGAACAATTCCCGGACGTGGTGGTCGGCGCCGGAACCGTGCTGAGTCCCGAAGATGCCCACAAGGCGGTCGAGGCAGGAGCGCGCTTCCTCGTCTCTCCGGTGATCGACCGAGCAGTGATCGAAACCGCCACCGCGCTGAACGTGGCCAGTATCCCTGGCTGCTCCACCCCCACCGAGATGCTCGCTGCGCACGAGGCGGGAGCCCCGCTGGTCAAACTGTTTCCGGCTCCGGCCGGAGGGGCGGCGTGGCTGAAGGCTGTTCTGGGACCGCTGCCTTTCCTGAAAATCGTACCCACCGGCGGTGTCGACCTTCACAATGCGGCAGATTTTCTGGCTGCCGGAGCCCATGCCATCGGATTCGTTGCTCCGCTGTTCGTCCCACAGGATGTAGAAACGA
>JBBWWE010000476.1:0-5448 GCA_050256595.1 Planctomycetota bacterium | reverse complement strand
ACTCGCAACGCTGGTACCCGAAGCACTCAGTCCGAGGGCACTGCTGAGTCCATATTCCACCTGACTCTGACTGCTTCCCTGTGTCTCCCAGCCAACCACCATCGAAGTGGGCGTCGGCGATTGCAGGTACGGTGCAACCAGCAAATCAGCAACCTGTGCCGTCACGGGAGTCCCGCCGATCAGCGTACAGGCGATGCAAAACAGCACAGAGAGTGCCCGGACTCTCATGCGAAATCCTCTCAGAGATGGAGCCGAGAAACCGAATTGTTGCCATTTCGATTCTCGATCCGACTGCACCGGGTGTAGCGATGCAGATCAATCTTGCCCGAGGTTCAATTTTCCCCATCTCACCCGGAGGAGTCAACTGCCAAGACCAACATCCGCCAATCTCTTCCCCTTCTACCCGGCATACGCGACAATCTTGTTTCGAGAAGGTTATCCTTGAAAACACAGTCGGCCGTCCCGGAGGAAGCTCGATGAACAACATTGCCATCTCTGCTGACGAGTTCGCCCAACGACGAGCCAACGCCAGCGCCGAACTGAATGGTGCCGCGGGTGTGATCTTTGGCGGAACCGGTGGCGGGCTCGAAGAAGAGTTCCGACCCCACCTCCACTTCGAATACCTGACGGGGATCATCGATGAACCCGGAGCCATGCTGGTACTCGACCCGACTGCGACCAGAGAAACTCACAAGGAGATCCTGGTACTTTCCCCGCACCTCCCCGAAGTAGAACGTTGGGACGGTTGGCGCGGGGCCATCGACTCCTCGCTACGCGAGAAATTCGGATTCAAGACCATCCTGCGTACAAATCACTTCCCCGGTACGCTGGCGCAAATCTGCGCACGAACGAAGAAAGCGATATGTCTGCATCCACTATCGAATCATGAACGCCCCGTGAGTCCTGATCTCGAGGTGTTTCAGAAACTGCAACAGAGGATCCCCGGATTCGAGATCGTCGATGGAAGTCTGATCGTTCCGCGACTCAGAGCCGTCAAATCCGAGAGCGAACTCGCCATGATCAAACGCTCGGCAGAAATCACCGAGGAGGGATTCCGCGAAGTTCTTTCAATTCTGAGGCCGGGGATCTCCGAGTTCGATGTCCAGGAAGCTGCGGAACACGGCTATCGGAGTCATGGTTCAAGAGGTCCCTTCTACGGCACCATCGTCGGAACTGGTTTAAACGGTACGATTTTGCATTACCGAGCCAATGATCAGATCATCGGCGAGCAAGACCTGGTCGTCATCGACAGTGGCGCAAGATTTGGTGAAGGCTCGGGGGGTTATGGTTCAGATGTCACCCGAACATACCCTGCCAGCGGAGTTTTCACCGATCGCCAGAAGGAGATCTATCAGATCGTGCTCGATTCGATGGAAACCACCATCGCGGCGATCAAGGCGGGAGTCGAATACTCAAAACTCGATGAGATCTCGCGAAAGGTCATCACTGACGCTGGATACGGCGACTATTACCCGCATGGAGTCGGTCATCCCATCGGGCTGGAAGTTCATGACGTTCAACCAGACCCGACAGCCCCGGAGGGATCCGTGATCACCATAGAACCGGGCATCTACCTGCCCGATGAGGGATTCGGTGTTCGTATCGAGGACGACATCCTGGTCACCTCAGATGGATCGGTGAACCTCACAGGAGGGATTCCGAAAACCATCGAGGAAATCGAGACCGTGATGGGAAGTTACCAGACCTGATCCAGCAATCGGGAAGAAGAAAACCTTGGAACGCACCGAAGCGAGGGACATTCTTGATTCCCTGATGGAATCGCCTGCTTTGCGCGCACATGTGCGTTCGGTGGAAATCGTCATGGAAGCTTATGCCGACAAGTTCGGCGAGGATCGCGAGAAGTGGGCGATCACCGGCTTGCTGCACGATGCTGATTACGAAAAACACCCCGACGAACATCCGAAGATCATCACCGCGATCCTTGCGGAACGAGGTGAACAGGACATCGCTCACGCCATCCATTGTCACTATACGAAATGGGGTTACACGTGCGAAAGTTTGCTCGACAAAACCCTGCTCGCCTGTGATGAGTTGACCGGCCTGGTGATCGCGGTCGCCAGACTACGCCCTAACCGACTGCAGGACCTGACTCCGAAATCGGTCAAGAAGAAGTTAAAGGACAAGAACTTCGCCAAGGGGGTCGACAGGGATGAGGTCCGGATCGGAATGGAACTACTGGAAGTAGACCAGGATGATCACATCTCCTTCATCATAGAGTCCCTGCGACCCCACGAAGACGAGGTCATCGTCTAGCCGGGCACTGCTCCTCCGGACCGACATCGCGTGTTACCCTGGAATCGTGAGAATCGGCACGAAATTGCCTCTTAACAGGGCTTATTGGAGGGAACGCATAGAGATGCGGATGATCGTTCCGGGACTGCTCGTCAGTTTGCTGCTGTGCAGTTCCGCTTCCTCGCCCGGTTCATCGGGGGATGGGAACCCTTTCGAGAGTCGCCGCTGGTGTGATCTTCCTCTCACCGCGAGTGAGATTCCCGAACTGACACGACTGGAAAGTCGTGCCCTCAGCAACATCGACCACTTCTGGCTCCGCGGCCTCGAACAACTGGGCATAGAACCAGCACCCGAGGCGGATCCAGTAACCCTGCTGAGACGATTGCACTACGTCATCGCTGGACTCCCTCCCACTCCCGCGGAGGTAGAGAATTATCTCGCCGATTCCTCTCCAGATCGCTGGGAAACTCGTGTCGATCAGTTGCTCGCCGATCCCCAGTTCGGAGTTCACTGGGGTCGTCACTGGCTCGACCTGGTTCGCTGGGCAGAAACTGACAGTTATGAACGCGATCGTCTCAAGCCGGGAGCTTGGCGCTATCGAGACTGGGTGGTCAATGCGTTCAACTCCGATATGCCCTACGACCGCTTCCTGACGATGCAACTGGCCGGCGACGAGTTAGATGAGGAGAGTCTTGATCATCACGTAGCGACCGGCTTCCTTCATCTGGGAATCCGCGATGACGAACCGGCGGATCCGTTACAGGCGGTGTTCGACGATCTCGACGGCATGCTCGATACCACCTGCCGTTCGATGCTTGGCATCAGCATGGGTTGTGCACGCTGTCACGATCACAAGGGCGATCCCATCCCTGCACGAGACTACTACCGCATGCTGTCCTTCTTCGAGGGCCTGAAGCCCTACAAGAGCGGCGGCGGAAATGGCATCAATACCGGTAACTTCGTTCGCAAGTTGCCAGTAGATCTCGGCACCGATGATTTCGACCGTTCGCTCGAGGAGTGGCGCAGGGAGAGGACCGAACGGCTGGCGGAAGTTCGCTATCTCATCCAGGAAGTTCGCGAACGCTGGGGTGCAGAAGCGCTCGAGGAAGCGCGAGCAGAACTCTGGCAAGGACAGATTTTACATCTCGACTTCGACCAGCAGAACCAGACCCTCGTCGAAGATCGGGAGACCGAACGCGGCGAAGGTTATCGGGGGAAATCTCTTCAACTGGACCAAAACGATCGGCTCCTCATCGACAGACCCGTGCAGGATGATTTCTCCATCTCCTTGTGGTTCCGAACCGAGCACGAAGGTGCCGGAGGTAATGACGACCTGCGCTGGTTCCGCGGCACTGGGCTGGTCGATGGCGAAATTGGCGGAGTGGTCGCCGACTACGGTATCTCGCTGGTCGGCCAGCATGTCTGTGCCGGAGTGGGACAGCCGGAGACCTTTATTCATGGCCCCGGGAGCATGGCCGATGGGCAGTGGCACCATGTCGTTTTCACGCGAGAGCGCGAAAGTGGTCATATCGTTTTGTGGGTCGATGGTGCCCAGGTCGCTTCAGCCACTGGTGGCAAACAGGCACTCGAAGCCCCGGAGCATCTGAGCATCGGTCGGATGTTCCCTGATCGACACACCCTGCAAGGCAACATCGACGAGATTCGTATCTGGAACCGGGTTCTCGATGGTAACGAGGTGGTCGATCTGAACATCGGCGGAGGTGCCCTTCCTGCCCACCGCCAACTGGTCGAGGAACGACTCGGTGAAGCGGAGAGCAAGCGACTGGCTCTTGCCATCGAACGGATCGGTCAGTTGAAGCGGCCGGATCGTCAGATGGTCCAGATACTCTCGGCCCAGGAACGGAAAGATCCTCCCGCCAGCCACATTCGAATCCGGGGCACCGCAAGCAGTCCCGGTGCTGAGGTCCAGGCCGGCTTCCCGGAGATCCTCGGCGGTGGCGATGCGTTGATCACATCGCCACAAGACGGAGACTCATCTGGCCGTCGACTGGCACTGGCACTCTGGATCACAGACCCCGCGAATCCTCGCACTGCCCGGGTGATCTCCAATCGGATCTGGCAACATCTGTTCGGTGCAGCGATCGTTCCGACTCCGAATGATTTTGGAAAATTTGGACTTCTGCCCCATGATCCGGCACTGCTCGATCAAGTGGCTCTCGAACTGCTCGAGGAACGCTGGAGTATCAAAGGGCTAATTCGTCGACTGGTCACCTCCTCCGTTTTCAAAATTTCCAACCGATACGATGCTGTGGCGGATCAGAAAGATCCCGAGAACCAATACCTGTGGCGCTTCCGAGGGCGGCGGCTGTCGGCCGAGGAACTGCGAGACTCGGTACTGGCCATCAGTGGCAATCTCAACCTCACTCAAGGAGGACCGGGAGTCTTCCCACCGATGCCAGCAGAGGTCCTTGCCACATCGTCTCGTCCCGGCGCTGCCTGGGGGCACTCCAGTGTCGAGGACTCGGCTCGACGAAGCCTCTACATCCATGTCAAGAGATCGCTGCTGCATCCGTTGTTGCTGGCCTTCGACATGGCCGATACCGATGCCTCCTGTCCGGTACGTTTCAATACGGTCCAACCCACCCAGGCGCTGACGATGCTCAACAGTGATTTGACCGGCAATCAGGCGAGACTATTCGCCCAGCGGCTCCGCAATGAGGCACAGTCATTACCTGCCAGGGTCGAACGAGCTCTTTATCTCATCACGCAGCGCAGTCCCACCGAGGAACGAATTCGCGACAATGTCGCATTCATCGAAAAGATTCAAAAAGAGCACGCTCTCGATGCAAAACAGGCTCTCGATGTCTTCTGCGTGATGACATTTAATTTGAACGAGTTCATCCACATCGATTGATGGAGAAAACGACGTGAAAAATCGCAAGGGCAACGGAAAAAACAAAGACTTCTGCGGTAGAACCCGCAGAGAGTTCCTGTGGGAAGCCGGCGCTGGCTTCACCTCCCTGGCACTGGGCGGCATGCTCGGCAACGGCTTCTTCTCCAGTCAGGGTCTCGCTGCCGACGGCGCCACAGGGTTCGTCAATCCGATGGCACCGAAGACTTCGATGATCCCCGCGCGGGCCAAATCGGTGATCTTCCTGTTCATGTACGGTGGCCCCAGTCACGTCGACACTTTTGATTACAAACCAAAACTCTACCCACTCGATGGTCAGGAAA
>JBBWWE010000475.1:0-2399 GCA_050256595.1 Planctomycetota bacterium | reverse complement strand
CATCACCGAGAACCGCGAGTCCGCTGGAAGCGACAAACTGGTTCGGGTTGATGATATCAACGATTCCGCAATCCTGAGCAGGCGAGATACTACCACCGCCAACCACGACTACCGTGGAAACAGGCGGAGTGCCGAGACTATCGCAGAAACAGATGTCAGTGTCAGAGGTACCCGTGATGGTGTAACTCATGGCCAGCATCTCAAAACCGCTCACAGCACCAATCGTGGCACATCCGGTGAAGCAAAGGACGACGCCTTGAGTCGCTCCGCCGGAGAACGTACTGATCTGCTCGAAATCGGGAGTGCCCCCGCCGTTGGATGTTGCAGTGTCAGATCCACTAACTGCATCAACGATTGACAAAATGGTGTCATCGTGGCAAACACCTAAAGACCAGCCCTGAACGTCGCCGCCAGCATTATCCATCATCGCAGACGAACTAATGGAATCGCCTGGGGATCCAGATGCATCGGCCGCACTAAACGTATAATCAGAGCCACCGCCAGCACTCGCCGATACAGCAACCGTCAGGGAAACGGTCAAGACCACAAAACCTGTCATGAATTTACGAAGCATTTTCGTCGATCCTTTCGCTGTCACTCCCGAGCTTCTTCAAGTTGCCCGTTTGCACACCCCATCATTAGTTCCAAGACACACCTCATTCATGCTCCGACCCGATCATGTCAGACAAATCCCTCTGACTGACTATCAAACCGCAGCACTCTTTCGGATCCAAAAAGCAGACCCGATATATGTCTCCACAAAAATCAAACCTCATTCGGAGATGAAAAAAAGTGCGTACGCCAGCAACGACCCATGGTCTACGGCGCACACCTGATCCACCTCCGCGGAGTTCAAAACCACTCCCACCAGCAGCGAGAGGGGAACCCCAGAGCCAAAGCAGAGAACGAAATCGAATCGGATCCTTATCAAGGACCAGGCGAAAACCATCCGAATTCTTCGTTCTACAAGAGCCCTAGCCTCATCGAGTATATAGGCTTATCGGTCCATGCCAAGTAGCGAGGTAACTGCCAGATATGACAATTATTCTGAACGTGACTGCCTATACATGAGGACGACCACGACTCCGTAAACCTCGACCCATCCGGAAAGGAGTGAGGAGTGAGGAGCAAACCAGGCCTTGGCTCACGTACTAGCCATGGCCGTTCTCACAAACAGTGGATAATGCAGAAGTTGGGGCAAAGAAAACCAAGCCCCCTCCATGCCCACTATCTCCTTCGATGTAATCGCTGAAGGCTCCCTATGTCAATCATTCTTACTGCATACAAACTCGAGCAGATCGCGTAACTCATCCCCACTGAGAACCCAGTGAATCTCCGGCATGGCAGAAATACCGTTGTCGGTCTCGTAACCCTCCAGAATCACGGCAGAGGGGTCGACCAGGCTCTGCAACATCTCCTCGCGTGACCTGCTGTCGATGAGATTATCCAGGGGCGGACCGGCGACTCCGCCTCTTCCTTGACGTGAATGACACCTCTGACACTGGGCCACGGGATGGTCGACGAAGATTTCTCGTCCTCGATCTCGATTTCCACCCGCCAACGCCCAGCGATGATCGGCGAGTCGGTCTATCCCTTCCCCCTCCTGGATCCTGGTAGCGCGATCTTTGAGTTGCTCCGAGTCGCTCATGCTTGCGGCGATCAGTACATCGAGATGCAACTCAGCCTCAAGATCATCCTTCTCGAGCGCATCGAGCCATGCTGCGAGAAGCACTATCGCCGAGGTCTCCTTCTCGGCTCCGATCGCCCGAATCGCTAACTGTCGAATCTCCATCTCGTTGGCATCAGTGGTCAATTGTTCCAGTTTTTGCACCCGAACGCTCTGGTCCTCCTCGAATCGCTCCGCTTCGACACGAAGTGCCGCAATTCCTGCAGATCGAGCTCGACCTAGAGCGATTCCTGCATGTTCAGGATAATGCTCGACGATCTGGCGCAGAGCCTGGATTCTGAATGTTGTCTGTTGTGAAGCATCGGCGAGGATTGTCTCGTTGACCGACAGGGGAAGATCAATGCCGTGAACGCTGGCAGCCTGTTGAGCAACGCCCGCCAGGTGATTTCCCTTTTGAATCAAATCCAGCAATGGAGCGGAAATCTCGGATCGAATCGCCTCCGGACTTCTTGTCGGTCCACCGTAGGGACGAATCGTACCCCTGACGAGGTCTCTCGGTCCTGGCTCTACCCAGTTGAGCACTGCCTCGATCGCCAGCCTCCCTGCCTTTCTCGGAATGTCATC
The DNA here is from genome assembly GCA_050256595.1 of Planctomycetota bacterium. Lineage (GTDB taxonomy): Bacteria > Planctomycetota > UBA8108 > UBA1146 > UBA1146 > UBA1146. The sequence continues at coordinate 148 of JBBWWE010000475.1, read as the reverse complement.
GCGGCCAGCAAGACTTACCAACGCAGCGGCATGCCTCGTATCTCCATGGCGCAAGGCCGCGTCGATCACTCTTCTCAGGTAGGGAAGTCGATGATCTCCCATCGTTTTCAGCGCTCCATCGGGAGTTCCGGAATGGAACAAAACACGA
>JBBWWE010000474.1:0-8108 GCA_050256595.1 Planctomycetota bacterium | reverse complement strand
CACCGGTCCTTCACCGTCCATACCGAACTCGAACTTGGTGTCGGCCAGAATGAGTCCGCAAGTTGCCGCGTGTTCGCAGCCGTGGGAAAAGATCTGCACCGACAGATCCTTCAGTTGAGCCATCAGATCATGTCCGACCATCTCTCCGGCCTTCTCGATGGAGATGTTCTCGTCGTGACCCTCGTGATTCTTGGCCGCAGGAGTGAAGATGGGGTCATCGATGCAATCGGCCTGACGCAGCCCCTCGGGCAAGGGGATGCCACAGATGGAACCGGTCGCCTGGTAGTCTTTCCAGCCACTGCCGACGACATACCCCCGCACCACGCACTCGACCGGAATCATGTCGAGTTTCCGCACCAGCATCGCCCGCGGGCCCCAGTCGCTGGCAGCACTTCGAAACGGTTCAGGAAAATCGGCGGGATCGGTAGAAACGAGGTGATGGCGAATCCCGGACGGCAGCCGCTCGAGCCACCAGCGCGTCAACTGGGTCAGGATGGCACCCTTTTCGGGGATCCCCTGGGGCAACACCACGTCATAAGCACTGACACGATCACTGGTGACCAGTAGCAACTGATCGCCGAGATCGAAGATATCTCGCACCTTGCCGCGCAGAATCGGCTCGACACCGGCAACAGAGATGTCTCGAATAGCCGTGGTGGTCACGGTGCTCCTCGCATTCCTGGAAAGCCGCAGGATACACCTCGACATCGCCGCTGTCACCGAAACGCGGCACTTTAGATGAGGATCTCCCGGCTGCCATCGGGCCGCGCTTTCCAGCGCTGGTGCATCCACAGCCAATCGGCAGGGACTTCACGCACCATCGTTTCGACCCGGTGGCTCACTGCCCGTGTGACCAGATCGATATGCGAGCGAATATCCTCCCCCACGGGAAGATCCGCGATCTCGCAGTGCAACTTGTAGGTGCGCCCCGCCTCGATGCGTCTGGCCTCCAGGTAGACGACCGGTACGCGATAGCGACGCGTCAGAACGCCGATCGCCGGGGTCGTTCCCGCCTCTCGCGAGAGGAACGGAACAAAAGTTCCATCTCGAACATTCTGATCGACCATCAACGCGATCGAGGTCCCGCCGGTGAGTGCTCTTCCCATCTCGGGCAAGGCTCCCGAGGGATCCAGTATCGTCGGTACCGTGCCTCGTCGGATCCAGTCGAGCCAGGAATGCAGGTAGGCGTTCTTGACCGGACGAGATAGCAATCCGATGCGCCAGCCTCGATGCACCAGCATCGGTAAGATGATCTCGAACGGACCGAGGTGTCCACTGATCAGCAAGAACGACTCTCCCGCAAGTTGTCGCTGCTCCAGTTGCTGCCACGGCCCACTCCAGACAAAGCGCTGCTGGAAATCCTCATCCTTGAGCCAACGGCCGATCTGTAGCACTTCGACCGCCGACATCGAAACCCGTCGCCACGATTCGAGACCGACACTTCGTATCTTTTTCTCTGACCAACTCGAGCCGTAGACGTGGCGTAGGTTACTCAGGGTTACCCGACGTCGGCGACGGGCCAGCAGCCAGGCAGGGCGAGCCAGCATGCGAGCATAGAAACAAGCGAGCGGTCCAGGCAGAAGCCACATCGGCAAGCAGATGATCGCGCTCAGCAGAGCCCCGATAAAAGCAGCGATTCCATGGCGTTGTCGTTGATTCGACGTGTCCACCTGCTGCGCAGAAGCGGTCGCGATGTCCGGTACCATCCGCACTCCTGTCTGCAAAGTAGAACGATCCTGGACTCGAATTCGCGTTCCGATTCCCGCAACGCTCCCCGGAGCGTATCCTGTACAGCGTCCTCCGGAAGGAAATCCAACGGATGTACTATACGTTACTGATCGTCCTGTGCCTTCAAAGCGCTGGCCCCCTTGACGATGCTGCTCCGCTCGATCGGCTCGAGATGAGCGATGGAACCGTTCTCGTCGGCCAGGTTCTTCAATTCGAAGATGGTCGTTACATCGTCGAGGTGGAGGGAATCGGCAAGATCGAGGTCGCCGGGGAAAACGTTGTCTCCGTCACCATCTCCAGCACCGAGACGCTCCGGACCGATGCCGGAGAAGACCTATCGGGGACCATCCAGCTCCAGGATGAAACATGGCTCGTGAAGAATCCGCTGGGAGAGCGAACCATCCCGAGAGGTCGAGTTCTCGCCATCAATCCGACTCCGGTTGTTGCTCCCACTTCGACGCAAAAGGCGACCATCACCCTGAATGGTGCACAAACCACCGGGAACACCCGCACCGCTTCTGCAGTGATGAACTTCGACTACACCTTCCGTTATCTCACCCATCGATTCGTCTCCAAGGTGGACTGGACCTACGCTGAAGATGACGAGGCGGTCACCAAGAGAAGTACCGGTGCCGAGGTCAAGTACGACTTCTTTCCCGAGGACAACTGGTACCTCTACACCAGTTTTTCGGCAAGGAATGACGCCTTCGCCGACCTGGCCCTGCGAACCACTGCAGGAATTGGAGCTGGCCTTCAGATCCTCGATACCGACAACATCGAATGGTCGGAGGAAACCGGGATCTCCGCCCTCAACGAAGACTTCGAGGTCGCACAAGACGCCACCACCAGCACTCTGCGAATCGCAGGACGCGCCGAGTGGACACTCAAGAAGGAGATCTTCGAGGCCTTTCACGACCACACCCTCTACATCGCTCTCGATGACCCCGACAAGATGCTCATCCAGGGACGACTGGGAGTCAGAACCCGGATCGTCGGAGGCCTATCGCTCAACGCTCAGATGAATCTCCGCCACGACAGTCAACCTCCCACCAATGTCGAGCAGGACGACCTCGAGTTCTTGCTGGGACTCGCGTACTCCACCAACTTCTGATGCTCCACCTCTTGCTCGGCTGCTGAGCGGCTGAGATGATCCACCCGCTGCATCGTAAACGGATCAGATCCAAGGATCAGATCTAGGGAGATTCCGGATGAAACCTTCATCAACCAATAATGCGCCGACATCTTCAGAGGAGCTCGAGATTCACAGTGCGGCCGATGAACAGTTGAAGGAGATCGGCCGCCTCAAACAGATGTTTCCCGATCTTCCCGTTGAAGTTCTGATCAAGGAAGACCTGCTGCGACTCGGAATCTCTTTCTCCACCGATGCCTTGAGATACTGCGCAAGTTTCAAGACCAAGTCCTACTTCATTTTCAGTTTCGACATGGTTCCCATCGACGAGATGAACCAGCAGGAAAATCTCCGTGCCCCAGAGGAAATCCAACTCGTCGACGGCCCCTGGAATCTTCGACGCACCACTGTTTCTGTACGGGTGAACCCTTCGTCACCGTGGAATGCCCAGATCGAAGGTGAGGCGCTGGTACTGCGGTGCGGCGAGCAGACGATCTCGACGATCCAGTTGCAGCAGATCCCCGAGTACTACCAAAAGAATCTTGCTTCGGGGCAACCGGTTCACGAAGTCGCTCCGACCATAGAATGGGGATATCTGGTCTACCTCACCGTGTACAGAAAGTGCCAGTACTTCGGGTTCAAGGAAGAATGTACCTTCTGCGATATCAACGAAAACTACCGGCAGCAGGTCTCGGCAGGACGCCCCTATCGCACCGTGAAACCCCTCGATGACGTGCTCGAAGCGCTCGCCATCATCGATGAGGTGGATGATCTGTCGAAGGCATACACGCTGACCGGTGGATCCATCACGAGAAAACTCAGAGGTGTGCCGGAAGCAGAGTTCTACGCCAGTTATGCCCGTGCCATCGAGGAGAAATTTCCCGGACGCTGGATTCCAAAAGCAGTCACCCAGGCATTACCCGTCGCCGAGCAGAGAATTCTCAAGGATGCGGGGATCCGCATCTATCACCCCAACTACGAGATCTGGGACCAACGACTCTTTTCCATCATCTGCCCTGGCAAGGAGTCCTACGTCGGCCGTTCAGAGTGGCACCGCAGGATCATCGCAGCTGCCGACGTATTCGGCGCAGAAAACGTCATCCCGAACTTCGTGGCAGGAATCGAGATGTCCCATCCGCACGGATTCACTGATCCGGAGCAGGCGGTGGACTCCACCAGGGAGGGACTCGATTTCTTCATGAGCCAGGGGATTTGCCCCCGCTTCACCGTCTGGTGTCCCGAACCTCTCTCCCCCCTGGTCAAGGAACATGGAAAACTGCAACCTCCGGCTCCACTGGAGTATCACGCCCGTCTCCTCGTCGCCTGGCGAGATTGCCATCGGCAGCACCAGTTGCCGGTGCCACCGGGATACGGCCCCCCCGGCTCGGGGCAGGCCCTGTTCAGCGTCTCCAGTTTCATGGATGTGATCGAACCGGTACCCGCAGGCAAGCCTTAGCGAGAAGGTCGGAATTCAGGAAACCCGCTGTCTGCATCGATGACGAGTTGAAATTCACCTGCCAGAAATCCGAGTAACTTGTTGCCGAACAACTCTCCTCGCCATCCTGTCAGAATTCGATGCTGGCTGGTATCGATGTCGCCCTCGTAGTGGCTTCGTATCAGTTTCTCGACATCTTCACTCTTTCCCACCAGTGGAGGAGCGATCCGTTCAGCTCGACACAGAGCCCGAAGAGCCGAGGTGGCGAGTTCCAGGGCCGCCTCCTCGCGAGGCTCCAGGCGCCTCTTCTTCAACACAGCAGGAAACTCATCGGCAGGGGTCGCAAGCCCCCGTTCGACAGCAGCGATGATGTCCTTGGCGAAGCGACGCACATCTCGACGATCGAGTCCTCGGATCTTCTCGAGCGCCTCGCTACTGGTCGGCGCTCTTCGCGAGATCTCCACCAGCAACTCATCGGACAGGATTCGTCTTCGAGGACGATCGCAGCGCTTGGCTTCATCTTCGCGCCAGCGATAGAGTTGTCGCAGCAACGTGAGGCCCTTGCCATCGAGGCTTCCGCCGCGCTTTACCCTGCGGATGCTATCGTCGACGGGAGGGTGATAGGTGTTGTTGCTGGCGTACTTTTCCATCTCCGCAAGCGCCCAGTCCAGCCGTCCCTCCGACGAGAGATCCGTCTGTAACCGATCATGGAGCGGTAACAGGTGTCTGACATCGTCGAGGGCATAGCGCTCCTGGCTTTGAGTCAGAGGTCTCTGAAGCCAATCGGTCCACGATTCACCCTTCGGCACCACCGTATTGAAGAAATGCTCACAGGTCACGGAGTAAGCTGGCTGGAGACCAAGCCCCAGAAACGACGAGGCGATCTGGGTGTCGAAGACATTGCAAGGAGTCTGTCCGGCAACCTCTTCGAGGATCTCCATGTCCTGGGCACCGGCATGAACCACCTTCGTGATCTTCGGATCGCTGATGGTTTCCAGCAGCGGACCGAGTTCCAGTCCCACGATCGGATCGATGAGGGCCAGATCAGAACCGACAGAGATCTGGATCAGTGCCAGTTTGGGGTAAAAGGTGCGTTCGCGGATGAACTCCAGATCGATTCCAAATCGACCGGCAGAAGCAGCCCGTGACATCCATGAGGCGATATCCTTCGAGTCTTCGATATACAAGGCTCAGGCTCTCCTCGTCTTGAACGTCGTGGAAGGTACTTCTGGATTCTCCACAAAAAACCGGACTTGACGACCTCTACTCAGGGGTGAGGTCTTCCGGTTGCTCCCCTTCGGGTCCATCCGCAACATAATCCCCTTCGGAATTTCGCATCGTTTCGGCAAACTTTCTCAATCTGGCAATCGCCCTGCTGTGGCGCCTGCGAGCCGCGTCGATATTAACCGAAAGACGGCGAGCCGCTTCCTCGTAACCCAGATCATCTTCGTCGATCCAGCGCAACATCTCTCGATCATCATCGGAGAGCATGTCGAGACAGCGCCCCAGTAACTGGAGAGCTTCTTCTCTCTGTAGTCCAGCAGAAGGAGAGGAGATCGAGGCCGACAGATTTCCAAGGGGATCGAGAGATCGACTGCGACCCGCCTCCAGCGCACGACGTTTCTCACGCCGCGGATCGCGCTTCTGGGCCAGTTCCTTTTCGATCAAACGATTGAGATTGTTCATCGTGATCGTCTTCAACCAACCTCGAAAAGCAGGCAGACCCCGGTTCTCGAAATCGTCTCGCAACTGATAAACATCGAGAGCCGCTTGCTGTAGAACATCACTGGGATCGATTCTACGCCTGAGATCTGCTCCGAGCCGTTCCTCGATTCTTCTTCGAAGCCGCGGCAATTCCTGGTCAATTAACCGCTCGAAGGCGACCGAATCGCCATCCCCGAACTTCTTCAACCAGTCAGCGGAACTCGAATCGGAGAACTCCTGCGGATCTTCATCCGATACCTTATCGGTAGCATCCTGATCCGGGCCATCGGGCTCGGAGAACTCCGCTGGTTCTTGGTCTGTCATGAACGCCTCCGGTGCGCCATGATATCGTGTACTGGATCGGATTTCATACCCTCTCGGATTGGGAGATCCCATTGGCCACGGAAGATCGTCGTGACGAAGACGCTGGAATCGCTCCTCTCTCCCCTGAGGAGATCCTATTCGCACGTCTACTCGGCGGCAAATCGACCATCGAAAATGCTGTAGAAAAGGCCTGCACCGAGAATCCTGAACTGGCTGGAGCCCTGCAGCATCAGTTGAGTGAATACCTACGACGCCGGAAGGAACGCCTGGCCAGAAACCGAGACTCCAGCAATCCCAGGAGTGCAGCCAACATCGAAGGGCTCGCCGAACGGCTACTCGATCGCTACAGCGATGAACTGGAACTGAACTCGGACGAGGGAGATCAGGAATCGGTTCCCTTGTCCCCTGAACTCGAGGGACGTTATGACTTCCTCGAGGAAATCGCCCGCGGAGGCATGGGTGCCGTTTTCAGGATCTCTGATCCTGTCCTTCAACGAGAACTCGCCATGAAGGTCGTGCTCGGCGACCCTTCTGGCGATGCCCCTCCGCAGCGATTGCGCAGATTCCTGCGAGAAGCACGAGTCACCGCCCAGCTCTCGCACCCGGGGATCGTCGCTGTCCATGAACTCAACAGTGATGCAGACGGGCGCTTCTACTTCACGATGGACAGAGTCGAGGGAAAAGAATTTCGCGACATCATGCGCGACGCCAGAGATGGCAAAGAAGGATGGGACCGTGACCGGTTACTGGAGGTCCTGCTTCGGGTATGCGATACGCTTGAGTACGCCCATTCCCGGGGCGTCGTACACAGAGATGTGAAGCCCTCGAACATCATGGTCGGTCAGTTTGGTGAGGTCTTCCTGATGGACTGGGGACTGGCACGGATCCTCGCCGATAAAGAGGATGAGCCCATCGAGGACATCCTTTCTGACACGCTGCCCAACTCGGTAGCCGGGTCGACGGTGATCACTCGCGATGGCGCCGTGGTCGGAACCCCCTCCTACATGTCTCTCGAGCAGGCAGATCCTGAGGTGGCAGAAGTTGGTCCCTGGACCGATGTTTACGCAATCGGAGCGATCCTCTACGAGATCCTGTCGGGGCGTCCGCCGTACCGTTCCGGATCCACACCACTGCCGGGACACAAGGTCCTGCAACGACTAAAAGAAGGACCTCCCCCGGATATCCTGGAGATACGTCCTGATGCTCCTGATGACCTCGTGCAAATCTGCCGGCTTGCGATGGATCGGGAAGCCTCCTCGCGCCCACAAAGCGGCGGAGAAATTTCCAAGAAAATCCGCGAAGTACTCAGAGTCAGAGTACAGGCAGCAGAGCAAACACGGCAAGCACGTGAACATGCCGACAGATCGAGATCCGTGACCCGATTCCTGACCGATCTGTTCCTGCATGAATCGGGTGAAATTCCTTCGCTGCACCGAGTCAGTGGCCATGATTTGCTCGATCGGGGCGCTCAGGAACTGCTCGAAGGAATGGACGAGCAACCGCAAACAAGAGCTGCCCTGCTCGGAACCCTGGCATCCATCATGCTCGTTACCGGTGCAGCTGAACGCGCCGCCGAGTTATTGCAGGCAGAAACTCAACTCAGAAGAGAGAGTCCAACCTGGCCAGCCGAGGAGCGGATTTACTCGTTGCGCAATCTTGCCAGGGCAAATACATCCCTCCGACATCTCTCCAGTGCCGAGCATGCATTGCAGGAGGCACTCGAAGCGATTCCGGTTGGCGATCCGGATTCGATGACCCGCCAGCTCCAGCACGAACTTGCCTCGCTGC
>JBBWWE010000473.1:0-1879 GCA_050256595.1 Planctomycetota bacterium | reverse complement strand
TCCCGATCAGATCGGTGTCGGTATCGATGAGCAGACTGCGGTCATCGTCGATCCGGATGGTTCCTGGCAGGTGCTGGGCCGTGGACCTGTGGTGGTGATCGATGCGCGCAATTCAAAGGCGAAATCATCCGCCAGCTTGGCCACCTCTGATTTTCGCGTGACCTTCATCGCCAGTGGAGAACGCTGGAATCCAGACCAACCTGCCACAACTTCTGGAGGTAACTAGGAGCCAGGTTCTCCCACCATTTCATCGTGAATGCCGACTTCGAAGCGGCCGCTCGAATCGGCGGCGGCGCGGTACATCCCTGCTGTGCTGTAGGAAAACGCGATGTTGCCTGCCGCATCGACAGCGATGAGGCCGCCATCTCCCGGTTGTAATACCTCATGGATCAGCGTGTCGCAGGCACTCTGGAGTTCCTCACCCGCCAGCATCATACGGGCGGCGACCGAGTGAGCGATGGCGTGGCGGATGTATTCCTCGCCGGTGCCGGTGCAGGAGACGGCGCAGGCGCGGTCATCGGCGTAGGTGCCGGCACCGATGATGGGGGAGTCGCCGACTCTTCCCCAGCGTTTCCCCGTCATGCCGCCGGTCGATGTTCCCGCCGCCAGGTGTCCACGGCGATCGAGCACCGCCACTCCGACAGTGCCCTTTTTTCCCTGGGTCTTCTTGATCCATTGTTCTTTTCGTCGATCGGTTGAGAAGAACGAGTTCTCGACCAGCTCGACACCACTCTGGTTGGCGAAGGTCTCGGCACCTTCACCGGCAAAGAGCACATGTCGAGTTTCTGTCATCACTTTCCTGGCCAGGGTGATGGGGTGGCGAACGGTTCGTACTCCTGCGACGGCACCACAGGAAAGATCGGAGCCATCCATGATGGATGCATCCAGTTCATGTTTTCCCTCCGCGTTGAAGACAGCACCCTTGCCGGCGTTGAACAGCGGATTGTCTTCGAGGTAGCGGATCACCTGCTCGACTGCATCGAGACCGTCCCCTCCGGTCTGGAGGATTCCCGTTCCGATTTCCAGGGCATGGGTGAGTGACTCCTGGTAGGCGGTTTGAAGTTCCTGCGGCGCATTCTTTGAGATGGCTCCGGCACCTCCGTGGATGGCGATCGCCCAGCGGTCCTGCAACGGATCGGTGTTGCCGCGTGGCAACTGGCAGCCTGAAATCAGCACGAGAAGGGGAATCACCCAGCAGTAGTGGCCGCCATGGAATCGCATTGAAGTCACCTATTTCTACCTGTGCCAGGGGATGAATTCCCTCGCTTCGGTGGTTGCCAGCCGACGCGGTGCGTAGAATCACCAACATGGCTCTTCGGTTTGGCACCGTGACGTAGGATAACCGGAGCGCGAGCACAGGTGGAGAAGATGGCATACCAACCGCAAGAGATCGAACCCCGGTGGCAGCACCACTGGCAACAGAACCATCTATTTCGTGCCGGGGAACGTCCCGATCTGCCCAAGTACTACGTTCTCGACATGTTTCCGTACCCTTCCGGGAGCGGTCTCCATGTTGGACATACCGAGGGTTACACCGCCAGCGACATCGTCGCTCGCCATCGCCGGATGAAGGGTTTCGATGTCCTCCATCCGATGGGTTTCGATGCTTTCGGGCTTCCCGCCGAGCAGTACGCCATCAAGACGGGGACCCATCCGCGGGAGACCACCGTTCTGAACATCGACAATTTTCGGCGCCAGATCCGCGCCCTGGGCTGCAGTTACGACTGGTCGCGCGAGATCGATACGACGGACCCGGGCTACGTGAAATGGACCCAATGGATCTTCGGAAAGCTCTTCGAACGCGGCCTCGCCTACCAGGCCAAGGTGCCGGTCAACTGGTGCCCTAGGCTGGGAACCGTGCTCGCCAACGAAGAGGTGA
>JBBWWE010000472.1:0-1792 GCA_050256595.1 Planctomycetota bacterium | reverse complement strand
CTCGACGCGCTGAGCCAATATCTGCCCATCACAGGTCCACTGCGAAAAATTTTCGACCAGAGAGAGGAACACCTCGAGGTCATCGGATTGGATACCAGCGGAGCGTTGATTCACCGGAATCTCCTCAAAAAAAACGGGAGCGGGCAAATCCATCGATTTGCCCGCTCCCGTCAAGAACATCACAGGTCGTTAGAACCCCTGAAGAAGTAGATCGTCATCGGTCACCATCGGCGATCCCGGCATCTGGCCGGCACCGGTGGTACGCACGCTGCCTGATCCTGTGCCCGAAACTTGCTGTCCGTAGGTAAATCCATTGAGAAGTCGCACCGCATCGCCGTTGATGTCGACGCATACCAGCCATACCCGTACCTGGAAGCGCTCACCATCTCCATCGAGGCCATCGTCGGAGAGGCCCTGCATCCAGGGACCGATCTCATATCGGAACTCGTCCTGACTAAACGGATCGCCTACGCATAGATCGGCACCATCTGTTGGATCGGAGGCTGCATTGTTGGTGTACTCACGAACACAGTGGAAATCCTCAGAAGTCACGGTTTGATCCGCCGCGAAAGCAGAAGGAGGAGCATCGATCTCGTTCCAGAGCCACGGTTTGGCATCCGCGTAAATCCCATCAAGAGCCTGGACAGCAGTCTGCCCGGTGCCTCCTGAAGGAGGATCGATGCGCGAAACCAACAGCGGAGATCCAGCCACGTCGGCATCATTGCTGGGGCTATTCGCTGGCTGATCATCGACGGTCACCACCTGGTACCAGTTGAAGTGGTGCCCGCCCAGCGCCGTCGCAGCATCTCCGAGTTTTTGAGGATACGGTGTCGTGAATACAGCTTCGACCGGCGAGTTCGGATCTCCCGTCTCGGTGATGGTGATGGTCCCCAACTCGGTTTCGCCCGCCATGATCGGAATCTCGGCATCGTCCAGATCGAGGATGGGGGCTTCTATGCCGAGAAGACCGCCATTCATGAGAGACATGCGCTTGCTGAGACTCACCATCCAGGAACTCTCTCCCGCCTGCATACTGAAGCCCATGTCATTGCTAGGAAGAGCAAAGGAGCCGTGATCTCCTGCGATGAAGTGGGAAGCTCCACCGCTGTGAAGATCCAACGGGTAGTCCTTGATGATGTTGGAGGAGAAAACAGTGCCCGACAGTTCCGGCCGTGACAAAGATGCCATTCTTTCGAGCGGAAAACTGCCGCCGAGATAGGACGGTTCCTTGATTCCCAGGTAAGTGCCCGGATCTGTCTCGCCATTGGGCAATAGTGCCAGCGGGGTCCCCACGATCAACGCGTAGAGACCGGTCCCGAGACTATCGTTGGAAACCACCGTATCGGGAAGCCAGACACCAAAACTGTTGTCTGAAGTCGGCTTTCCACCAACCACAATTCCCATGTGAATCGGTACCTTCTGGGCCGCACGTCGGATGTGGTTGACCGGATCGACGCCATCGGCGATGGCCGAGATGAGGCTGAGAGCCTGTTCTGCGCGGGTACTACCCTGCACCAGACCTTCTCCCTCGAAGAAGTTGAGCAACCTCGGATTGTAAATCGGCGAGTTTTCAAGCATCTTCGCAACACCACCACCGGTGACATTGAACTCACCCGAAGAGATATAGCCCTCAGGCATCGCACTGAGGAAGGTGCTTCCGATCAGTCCCCCGAGCGAGTGCCCCACGTAATGAATCTCGTCAGTGAAATCATTCGTAGGATCTCCATCATTGTTATGATCCCAACCGGGAATCGATACGGTCAGTAGCGCTAGATCACAGACCGCTTGCATC
>JBBWWE010000471.1:0-8918 GCA_050256595.1 Planctomycetota bacterium | reverse complement strand
ATGAGACCATCGCCGTCATCGTCGACACCGTTGGTACAGTTCTCGACGGCTCCCCCACCACCTCCGACAAAACTGACGTCGAGTTGACCGGTACCGGTAGTTCCTTCACTCCACGAAGCCACCCGAACCCGATAGGTTTCTCCACCGGTCACGGGAACATTCTCGATGACGGAGGTGAAGGTACTGCAACCTCCGGTATCTCCATTACAAGCCACCTGCGTCAGTCCTCCGCCACAGTTGCCGCTGTATACCAGAAGATCGGTATCCCAGTTGGCTATGTCACAGGTGCTGACGGTAAGCAACCCATCCTCGGGTGGTACGTAGGAATACCAGATGTCATTGCCAACATCCCCGAGGAAGGTCCCGGCACATTGGGAAGAGTCTCCCGGCGGGCCTCCCGAGGTGGCATTGTTACTATCGATATCGTTGAGGCCCACAAACAGCGCAATCGACCCTGCGCAATCATCATTGGATGGCGGAGGACCCGGAGGAACCTGACCACAAACCGCCTCTGACATCCCCACAGCAATCATCGAAGCCGCTACCTGATCCGCATCATCCTGGGTGAAAACGTCGCCAGGCAACCCGGTGCGAGGATCATTGGGACTACTGTTGACCAGATCGGCGGCGGCCTGGTTCATCAAGGTTTCCGCTTCTGGAAAATCGGTAGCTGCCGTCATGTAAACGGTCAGGGCCCGAAAATAAACCGCTGCCGTCTTGGTCAAACCGATGGCGCTGATGGTCTGACCGTTGAAGTCTTTTCCATCGACAAGCATCGCGTAGGAATGATTAAAAACTCCACTGCCGGTGTGAACACCACCGTTGTCAGAGGGACCACAGGCATTTTGATTGTAGAGGGGATCTGTAGTGCTCGGTGGATCATTGAAACACTCGGGAAACCACATATCCCGGATCGCATCGAGGCTAGTTTCCTCGCCCATCCTCCATCGTGCCGAACCATCACTGCAACCGGTACGCGCTGCGTTGGGAGTATCCAGACCTCCACCTGTGGATCCTCCTGGCCATGGTATCCCGCCAGGGGTGCCCACCTCGGACGCATCTCCATTCCAGAGGTCGATCGTTTCGCCAAAGATGTCGGAATATGCCTCATTCAACTGACCCGGTTGGTTCTGGTAGATCAGATCTGCGGTGAACTGGGTCAACCCATGCGTGAACTCGTGTGCCACCACATCGTCGGTGGCCAGTCCGTTGCAGAAGGCACTCTGATTGCCATTCCAGATGGCGTTGGGACAGATCCCATCGTTCCAGTGGACGGTGGAAGTCAAGGTTCCACCATTACCGTCGAGAGAATCACGACCGAGGCCATCGAAGAGAAGTCGATAGAGATCTCCGGAAGTATCGTAGGCATCATCTACATCGAGATCTCCTGTGGCTGCAGCGCCTTCGGCTCTTGCGAGATTGCCCGGCAAACCTCCAGCCGAACCGTCAAAGACTTCACGGAAAAGGGCGCTATGAACCGCCGGCCAGTGGTCGACGAGTTCACCGGTCCGGGCATCGATGAGGATATGCTCTGCAAGCATCTCGGAGCCCTCGAGAACGAGGTGAAGGGTTAGAATCGGTCGCTGCAGGGCGGGATCTCCCCACCAGCCGGGATTCGCGATCACCAGTTCAGCGTCGCTGGTCTGCACCAGCGCACTTTGCTCCAGCGCAATCTCGGCCAATCCGACCGCTTCCTCAACACTGATGGAGGGCTTCACATCCAGTTTCTTGGGCATCGGATAGAAGTCGCCATTGATGACCAGTGGGGTTCCATCGGGTTGCAGGTGCACCTTGATCACACCGGTAAAGACATTCACACCCAGGTATACCTGCTGAAAGGTGTGGTGGATCTGACCCAACGAACATCGCTCGGTCCGGACGATCTCCAGTTCTTGCTCGGGAAATCGAATCCCCAGACGATCCCCATGAAGCCGCAGAGCCTGGTAGGCATCCGACAGATCGGGCTCGATACCCTCTGGAAGGGCCAATGGAACTCCCCCGACACCCATGATGTGATGGACCCGATTCGTCACCGGTGAACGGCTCTCCTCGATGCCACCGTCTACCGATTGAGCCGAGACCTGCGATCCCATCACACAACTCAACCAGAGAACAACGATAGAGAAAACTCCACGCATGGAAGTCCCTTTCGCGATGGTCAACTACGTGATCCATCCAGATCTTGTAATTTCGGCAGGCAGATCCCGGTACACAAGTGAGGCACGCTGGTGACAAGAGTCAGGCCAGAAAAGCAATCCGTTGCGGCACTTCCGAGGTCCTCAACTCCATATGCACCATACCTCTCGATGGTAGCCACCCCACCTCCAGACCGCAATGAGCCCCTCACCCGAAGAACCGTTACCCTTACCCTTTGACAGCCACATCCGGAAACAAATCCCGACCTGTTCGAAGCGGGCAATCATGACTCCTTCGGCTCGTTATCGACGGACGATCCAAAAAAAAAGGCTGCCGACATCCACAACGGGACATCGGCAGCCTTTCCACACGCCAGATCCTGAAGAATTAGGGGCAGGCAGCGCTGTCGAAATTATCGCAAGGCAGCCCTCCTGGAGTTGGATCCGCACCACAAGACGTAAACGGAGCACCAGGGGCAGCACCAGCAGTAAAGAGGAACCCCAGCAAGAAAATCGGGTCCCCGATGTCTGCGCCATTGTCATCGTTGGCATCGCAAGAAAGCAGGCAATTCACAGACCCACCGGTAAAGAGGAACGCAAGCAGAGTGATCGGGTCACCGATATCAACTCCACCATCCTGGTTGCAATCCCCCCGTCTAAAGCCGCCACCGGGGGTCAAGGTGATGGTCCCATCCTGGCCAAACATGGAATTCGCCTGCGAATCCACCACTACCACGTTATCGACCGGAGGAGTGCCCAGGGTATTGGTAATCTCCAAGGTCGTGATGACATCATCGGTTGCACCGGCAAGAGCCGCCGGAACGGTGTCATAACTGGTAGTAACCAGTTCGGTGGCAACGGCAAACTGGATCAATTCCGTTCCCGCAAAACTGTAGACACATCCGAAGGTAACTCCATCTACAAACAGGTTGCAGTCGAAGAAACTCGCCCCATTCCCCCCATCGAGATCGTCGAGCACGGCAGCTGAAGTGCAGTCAGTAGCCGTCAAGAGCGACGAATCATGTGCAACCCCAAAGGAGAAGCCCTGGGTATCTGTCGGGAAGGTTGGATTGTCTGGATTCTCCTGCAATGTGAAAGAGGCAGTAAAACTGCCCTCACCAGTACCAGGAGAGAAGGATGCCGTCTGATCGACGCAGACCAGTGTGAAAGGAGGATTCGGCTGGATCGAAAGATTGACGGGTAATCCGGTCGCGAAGATCGCCGTTCCGTTACCAACTACAATCACGGGATCCACTGGAGGAGATCCGAGATCACCAGCGACAGTGAGTACGGTATCGACCGCATCATCCACTCCGTTAAAAGCTCCGGGAATACTCGAGTAGGCAATGACAACGACTTCCTGGGAGGTATCAAACGTGATCGACTCGGCACCCTGGAAATCAAAGATGCAGCCAACGGTAAATCCGTCAGGGAATATGCTGCCATCAAAATACTCGGGACCACTGCCACCACTCAATCCAGCCAGTGCCCCACCTTCGCTGATCACGTCAATTGAGAGCAAGGTCGGATCATGGCGATATGCAAATTGAAAGCCCTGTGTTGGGGCCAGGTCTGCAGGATCACCACCCTGAACGATGCTGAAATTTGCATCGAAAGTCACTTCTCCACCATTGGGACCCGTCGCCACCAGGGACTGATCAGGAGAGGTAATATCAAAGAGCAGCGGCGGTGGAGGCATGAAGGTGATGTTGAAGGGGTTGCCATTGAGAGGCAGAGCCGTTCCCGCACAGGTCGACATGATATTGTCGATGGGTGGACTCCCCAGATCCGTCGACATGGCAATCTGCGTGACGATATCGTTGGTAATCCCATTCAGGGCACCCGGAACGGTTTCATAGTCGATTCTGAGTACCGGTGTCACAGAATTGAAAGCGAGCGATTCGGTAAGCGTGAAAGAAAATACGGTTCCGAGGGTGAAACCCGAAGCAAAGATCTGACCATCGGTGAAATCAGGGCCATCCCCACCATTTAATGCTGCGACTGCTCCCAGAAGGGTTGGAAACGCAGCCGGGTCAACCGACAGCAGCGATGCGTCATGGCTGTACTGGAACTGGAATCCGCACATCTCCTGGCCAGTATCCGTGACCTCGTCGATGCTATAAGTCGCTGAAAATGTAATCGGCGAACCGGGTGTCGTCACGAAATTCTGGTCGGTCGACGTCACCTGAAACAGCTGACCCTGTGCAAACGACCCAAACAGAAACGTAAACACCACCACCGAAACGAAAAGAAACGAATGCTTCATGAATACTCCCTCATGAGATAGGGATCAGGTACCCACCAAGATCAAAAGACGAGGCCGGATATAATCACCCGGCAACACACCCCTCGAGCTACACGATGAGACGCAGTCCCACTCCTCGTTGAAATTTGGTCAAACAAATGCCCAGACACAAATAGGATGGAACGAGTCCATCAGCCGTTATTCTATCGGCTAACTCGCCAGTGTAGAAGCACACCACCCACCCCACACCTCATTCCCAGAAGATAAACCGCCAGCATTGGCACCTCAACGTTCGGATAGTCAGGTTGAGAGCCACAAAACGAGGCAGACTGCGAACATCGGTACAATGCCCGCAGTCTGTTAAAACCAGGTTACGCAACCTGTTAAAGCCTCGTAATGCCCTTGAACTCAAACGCAGGAGTCAAAGGAGTCACACCCCAGCGTTCCTTCCGTCGGATCGGGTCCACAACTGCCACTGTCGGGAGGCAGCGGACCGTTATTGAACAACGCTGCCAGGATGTAGATCGGATCGGCGATGTCCTTCAATTCGTCGTCATTTCCGTCACAGGCATCATCACAAGGAACGTCGCCACCCAGGAAAAGGTTATTGAGCAGCGTGATGCCATCGGCGATATCGAACATTCCATCGTCATTGCAGTCTCCACGATCGAACCCACCGGCAGCAACAAGAGTGATTTCTCCCGCTTCGCTCGCCATCGCGTTCGACTGGCCATTCACCACCATCACCAGGGTAACAGGGTTGGGTCCCAGTCCTTCGGCCGGGGTCAACTGCGTCACAATCGTGTCGCCAGCATCGGTGCCCGCCAACGTCCCTGCCACCGTTTCGTAGTCAGCACTGGCCAGTTCTGTTTCGGTAGGAAACTGTGCCACGGCGATATTCTGGAAATCGTAGACACAGCCCACGGTACACCCATCCGTGAAGATTCCCACATTGTAGAAACTAGGTCCTGATCCACCATTCAGTGCATCGAGAACGGCTCCGGGATGTACGTCCAACACGGTCAACAAATTCGAATCATGGCCGATTCCGAAGGAGAAGCCCTGGGTGTCGTTGGGGTAGCCGGTATTGTCCGAATCCTCGGTCATGGTGATGCTATTGGTAAATGAACCAATGCCACTGACACTGGAGAAAGATGCCTGTTGATCTGTACAGCGCAGCGTAAAGACATTGGCAGGGGCCGGGGTCAACCCGACATTGAACGACAAAGCAATCGCATCGATGGAGGTACCCTGATCCACCACGACCAGCGGATCGAGGGGAGGCGAACCGAGATTGCTGGACTCCTCAACATCCGTTGACTGGGTTCCGGTGGCACCATTGAGTGCCCCTGGAACGCTCGAGTAACTCACATCGACCACTTCTCCTGCGGTGGCGAACGAAATCGTCTGCTGGAGTTGAAAATCGTAACTACACCCGACGGTGAAGCCATTGGCGTAGATCATCGGGCCAAAGAAATCTGCTCCACTGCCACCGCCGAGCACTGCAACCACAGCCCCTTCATCAACAGCATCTACTTGCAACAACGTCTCATCATGTTGGTAGCCAAACTGGAACGCATCGGTTGGCTCCACCAGGGCAGCGGGATCGGACAGATCCTGTTCGATGGTGAAGTTGGAAACAAAACTGGCAACCCCACCGTTCGGTCCAGAAGCAACGACGGACTGGTCCGGAGCCGAAATGATGAAGATCGGATCAGGGACTGGCGGAGGTGCTTCGAAGGTGATGGAGAAGGGCAACGAGGTCGCATCCGCCGAGACGCCAGCGCCAATCACAACCACCGTGGCCGTAGGAGGCGTACCGAGATCAGCGGCAGAAATAATGTTCGTCACTACATCATCGGTGATCCCTGCAACAGCACCCGCAAGGGTCGAATAATCGACTTCGATCATCGGTTTGGCCACCTCGAAGGTGATCACCTGCGTCTGATCGACAAAGGCGTAGATCACACCGATGGTAAACCCATCGACAAAAATCTCACCCTGTATGAAATCGGGGCCATCGTTGTCATTGACCGCAGCGAGTTCTCCGAGCACGGTCGGAACGAATGGATTCGATCCCACCACCTCGAGCAGTGCCGGATCGTGTCGAAAGGCAAACGAAAAGCCCTTCGTCTCCTCGATCGCACCGGTGACCTGCTCGATGCTGAAGGTTGCGTTGAAGGAAACCGTTCCATTTCCGGCAGACATCGACTGATCAGGAGAGGAAATCTCGAAACTCTGACCAGTGACAAACGATCCTGCTGCCAGGAAAATCGCCAACATACTGAAGAAGTAAACGAACCTACCTTGCATGAGTAACTCCCTACGAATCAGAAATTGAACATCCACCCATCGATACAAAAAGCCGTGAGACAAACAACCATCACGGCTAACTGCGAAACGAAGGACGGACCTCCCCCTCCGATTATTTCTCGTTTTGGCGGACAAGAATGAACACACCGTAAACACTGTTACTGAATCCACACCTGTACAAGAATCGCTTTCAAAACCCTCACTCGTTCAGGATAAACCTCGATCCGAAGGACCTCAACGGGCTCAAATTAGATTCTGAGAGCCTAGTAATGAAGAAGGGCTGCGAACATCTTCTTGATGTGCGCAGCCCTGTTAAATCTAGTTATCTCCAAGCGGCTCAGAGACAACTATTGAAGACATTGCAGCCGAGAGCCCCATCGGTCGGATCTGGAGCACAAGTGCCATTACCGGGTGGCATGGGGCCACCGATAAAAAGCGAGGAAAGAATGTAAACGGAGTCGGCGATATCCTTGAGTTCATCATCGTTACCGTCACAGGCATCGTCGCAGTTTACATCCCCACCCAGAAATAGAGCATCCAGAAGGGTGATCGCATCAGCGATATCGTAGTTTCCATCGTCATTGCAATCGCCACGATCAAATCCTCCGGTCGCGACCAGGGTGACCACACCAGCTTGACTCTGCATACTCACCGATTGCCCCCCGACCACCATCACCAGGGTCACTCCGCTGGGACCCAATCCCGCCACCGGAGTCAACGTGGTGGTCTGAGAGGAACCCGGCGCACTTCCAGCGAGCGCTGCGGCAACCGTGTCGTAATCGATGGAGATCACTTCGGTCGCAACCGGGTAGGTTGTCGTCACACCTCCCTGAAAATCGTAGATACAACCTACGGTACAACCATCGGTTTCGATTCCGGTCTGGAAGTACTCAGCTCCGGAGCCACCGTTCAGCGCCTGGAGAATCGCTCCCTGGTTCACCGCGGAAGCAGTGAGCAACGCTGAATCATGACCAATGCCGCACGAAAATCCCTGGGTTTCGTTGGCTACCTGACCGGGGGCAACTTCTTCGACCACGGAAACACTGTTGGTAAAGGAGCCGACGCCGGTGGCACTGGAGAAGGTCGTCTCCTGATCACCACAACTGATGGTAAACAAGATGGCAGGAGCAGGAGGAGCCGCCTCGAAAGTGATGGCAAAGGGCAACGCCGTTGCTGCAGCGGAAACTCCCGCACCGATCACCACCACGGTAGCTGTCGGTGGAGTTCCGAGATCGTTTGCTGGAATGATATCGGTGACCACATCATCGGTGACCCCATCGAGCGCACCGGCAAGCGTCGAATACTCGACCTCGATCATCGGCTTGGCCACCTCGAAGGTGAGTACCTGAGTCTGATCGACAAAAGCGTAGATCACACCGATGGTGAACCCATCGGCGAAAATCTCACCCTGAATGAAGTCAGGCCCATCACCCCCATTGACCGCTGCCAGTTCTCCGACCACGGCCGGAGCGTACGGATTCGAACCCACCACTTCGAGCAGGGCCGGATCATGGCGATACGCAAAGGAAAATCCTTTGGTATCCTCGATCGCACCGGAGACCTGCTCGATACTGAAGGTCGAAGTGAAGGAAACGGTCCCACCACCGCTCACGAGCGTCTGATCTTCGGATGAAATCTCGAAGGTCTGACCGTGAGTCATAGAGCCGGGCAGAAGAAGAATCGTCAACAAAGTGACGAAAACGATGTTGCCTCGCATGAGCAACCCCCTATTGAGTCCGGGAACCAGAATCCGTCCAGCATTGAATTACCGGGAACGAAAATTACGTTCCTTGAATTGTCCGGGATGGAGCCAGGTTCCACTTCAAATATGTTCATGGCGGACATGGCTGAGCGTTTCAGAGCAGGTCACGAGCCGACATCTGCCGGCGCCTCGACGACCTCCCACTCAAGGATACCCGCGCAAGAGAAGCCCCTCAACGCATCCTGGCCGGGTAATAGCAGGAGATTTGTACTTCTTGTAAAGTACCCCACTACCACTCTTTGCCCTTGCCTTCGATCTGGTCACGAAGACTGTCACTCTGAATCTCCCAGAAACCAGCGCTTCGGCGTACCAGACGACTCACCTTGCGTCCGTTCAGATAGACCCCTGGAGTGCCCCCCACGTTGCCTCTGTGGGCCAGATTGATGTCTTGCTGGATCCTCAGGGCCACTCGAGGCGACTGCATATCGCGCACAAACCGCTGCTGATCCATCCCCAGTTCCAG
>JBBWWE010000470.1:0-2578 GCA_050256595.1 Planctomycetota bacterium | reverse complement strand
AGCCCCGAGAATCAGTAGATTCCTGTCGCCAGGCCAGGTTCCCTGGGGGTCGGAAGGAGTGC
Source organism: Planctomycetota bacterium (assembly GCA_050256595.1). Classification (GTDB taxonomy): domain Bacteria; phylum Planctomycetota; class UBA8108; order UBA1146; family UBA1146; genus UBA1146. The sequence continues at coordinate 2,516 of JBBWWE010000470.1, read as the reverse complement.
CACGCCGGACAAGTTCGGAATCCTGAAAGATGGAAACGAGATTACGACAGACCGGGCCCAGGGCTAGCTCGGCAACCTCTGCAGCTTCCTTGCGGAAGGAAGATAGACGGTCGTGAGAGGCCGAGTATCGAGCCACGGCGATGGCGGATTCGGGTGCGGGCATCTTGCCCATGGTTTTTTGGCGTACTGTTTTGAGAGCTACACGTGAAGTGATCGCTCTACCGATCGCGGTGCCATCGAGCAGGTAATTGCTGATTCCCTTGCGGTGTTTCTTGCGTCGATCTTCGACCTTGCGAAATCGGTCTTCGATCATCTGCTCGATCACTTGTAAAGAAAGGGTGCGAAACCCCTCGACCGGCACGACTGCATCGAGCAGACCCTTACGCAGTGCGATGGGTGCTGGCAGTCGGCTGGCGCGAAGAATCCAGGCGAGAGCACCACGCAGACCGAGCAACTCGGTGGCGCGTACCGTTCCGCCAAACCCTGGAATGATTCCGAGATTGACCTCGGGGAATCCGATCCGGGTGCTGGGGCAGTCAACTCCAACCCGGATGGTACACCCGAGTGCGAGTTCCAGGCCTCCGCCGAGGCAGGTACCCCGGATGACGCAGATGCTCGGAACATGCAAATCGGTGAGCATTCCGAACAGATCCTGTGCGCCGCGGCATAGATCGATGACTTCATCTTTGTCGCTGGCTGAGCCGATGGCATTGACATCAGCACCCGCGATGAAGTGAGAATCCTTGGCACTGGATACGATGACCGCATCGATTCCCTGGTGGTCGGCGATCTCTTCGATTCGATCGGAGAGATCCTCGAGAACCTCCTGCTTGAGAACGTTGGCACTGCTATCGGAATCGAGGATCAGATGCAGCCAGCGACCATCAGGATCGATCGAGGGGATGGCCCCATCCCAGCCGCTGGATCGGATCAATTGCCACTGGCTCATGACGCGATCCCCTCGAGTAATACCGCACCGCCTTGACCACCACCGACACACATGGTGGCGATACCGTGGCCGCCACCGGCTCTGTGTAATTGGCGTGCCAGGGTCAAGATGAGTCGCGCTCCCGAGGCGCCTACCGGGTGCCCTAGGGCGATGGCTCCTCCCTGGACATTGAGTCGGTCACTGGTAATCGAACCGGGAGTCTTGCTGAAGCCCGCTTGAGTGCTGTAGGACTCGTCAGCCAGTGCGGCCTGGCACGCAAGTACCTGGGCAGCGAAAGCTTCATTGAGTTCAACCAGGTCGATATCACCAAGAGTGAGGCCCGAGTCATCCAGCACGCTGGCCATGGCATGGACGGGGCCGAGGCCCATCCGGAGTGGATCCAGTCCTTGAAATGAAGTTCGCAGCACTCGTGCCAGTGGCTTGTAACCGAGGGATTCGGCGCGCTCGCCGTCCATCAAGATCAGCATCGCCGCCCCATCGGTGATTCCGCACGAGTTGGCTATCGTTACCGTGCCCAGTTTGCGGTCGAAGTAGGGCTTCATGCGGGCCATCTTCTCGAGCTTGGCATTGGGCCGCGGACCGATGTCTTTTCGGATGACCTGGTCGAGGCGAGGGGAAAGGGCAAGATCGCTGATCTCTTGTGCCAGCAATGATTCAGCGGCGACCGCCTTCTGATGGCTGTCGAGGGCATAATGATCCTGATCCGATCTGGAGATCCCCCACTCCCTAGCGAGCCTTTCGGCTGTGTTGCCCATCATTTCGCCGCTGAAGGGATCTCGCAGCCCCTCGAGCAATCCGATTTTCGGTTTGAGGTCCTTCCAGCGGAAACCAAATAACCCGGCCATTTTCTCTCCGAAGGACCGTGCCCGGGAGAGGGACGCGACCTTGAATCCGAAGGAGAGCGGAAACAACAGCGGAATCCTGCTCATCGATTCCGCGCCACCCGCAAGGATCGTCTCAGCAGCACCGCAGCGGATGCGATCGTATGCATCGGAGACCGCTTGCATACCACTGGCGCAGTTTCTGGCGACGGTGTGAGCAGGTGTTGTGATGGGCAGACCAGAACGGAGCGCGACGACACGAGCCGGGTTGGCACAATCAGGGGGCTGAGCGCAGCACCCGAGGATCAGTTCATCGATCTGTTCTGGTGCGATCTCGGAGCGATCGAGCAGGTCTCTGGAACAGCTACGAGCCAGTTCATCGACAGGGATCTGGCGTAGATCTTCACCGGCTCTGACGAACGGGGTTCTGAGGCCCTGAACAATCACCACGTCTCTGCTCAAAAGTGGTCCGCCTTCCCTAAGTTCAACGGATTCTCACATACCTGCCATGATTGTCCTTGGCCAGCGTATCGAGGAAGTCTTCTTCTGCTCCGATGAATCCTAGCGTGAAGATTCTGATTCCCCGGAGATGATTTATTGCACGGGTGTCCTCGAGGATGCGCTTCATCAAATCGGCGGCGTCCGGAGGCATCTGGTCGCCCTGGCTGCCGATATGAGTGGGAGCCCCATCGGTGATCAGGTAGATGGTGTCGACCGTCGCATCGGAGAGAGCTTCAAGGAGTGCC
>JBBWWE010000469.1:0-4255 GCA_050256595.1 Planctomycetota bacterium | reverse complement strand
CCGACAGAACTGTCCGCGGCTCTCGTCGGCATCTGGGAGGGAACCCTGACCGTCGGTGCCATCGAGCTACGCATCGTTTTGAGCCTGAAGCCTCAAGACGGGGGAAAACTGAGCGGATTCATGATCAGTCCTGACCAATCGCCCGCTGAGGTGCCCGTGACCCGCATCGACCATCTGAAAGATCGCCGAACGAGAATCTGTGTCGGAACCGCCTTTCTCAGCATGGTGATGGACCTTTCTGAAGACGGACAAAAACTGTCCGGCTCTTTCCATCAGGGACGTGGGAAATTCGACATCGCGCTGACCAAAAAGGAACAGATCAGTACCGTTCATCGACCTCAAGAACCCAAACCACCCTTCCCCTACAAGATCGAAGAGGTTTCCTACGACAACAAGGAAGCAGGGGTGACCTTTGCTGGAACCTTGACGATACCTGAAGGAGATGGGCCATTTCCCGCGGTGCTGCTGATCACTGGTTCTGGCTCACAAGATCGGGATGAAAGCATTTTCCAGCACCGTCCGTTCCTTGTCATTGCAAATCATCTGACGCGCCAGGGCATAGCGGTTCTGCGAGTGGATGATCGCGGCGTTGGAGGAACCACCGCTGGTGACGAACCGGAAAATGCAACCACGGAGGACTTCGTCGGAGATGCCATCTGTGGGGTCGATTTCTTATCGCAGCGCAAGGAAGTTGCTAACAAACAGATCGGTCTGATAGGACATAGCGAAGGGGGCGTGATCGCTCCGATGGCAGCGGTCAAAGATGAACGAATCGCTTTCATCATCCTACTTGCTGGAACCGGTGTCCGAGGCGACCAGCTATTAATGCGTCAAAACGAACTGGTTTCCCGGGCTTCCGACACTGACGAGGAAGAGATTCAGGAGGGACTCGCCCTCAACCGAAAACTTTTCGACGTGGTACTGCGAGATGATCTCGACTCGGCGGGCCGAGCCGCAGAAATCAAAAAGATACTTGAAACTGCCGATGACATGGACCAGAACCAGGCCAAGCAGATCGAGGCGCAACTGAGCAATAGTTGGATCCAGTGGTTCATCCGTCATGATCCGGTTCCCACTCTCGAGAAGGTTCAGATCCCGGTGCTCGCCCTCAACGGCACCCTCGATTTACAGGTCCCCTGCCAGGAGAACCTCGATGCCATCGAGGCGGCACTCCAACGGGGAGGAAACCGCGACCACGAGGCGGTCGCCTTTTCCAATCTGAACCATCTGTTCCAGAATTGTGAAACGGGAGCAATTTCAGAATACAGCCAAATCGAAGAAACCTTCTCAACAGAGGTGCTCGAACTGATGGAGCGATGGATCCACCAGCGTTTCGTCAGCAAGAAACAGGGCTGACCCTCTAGGCGAAGAACTCGTCGACCGCCTCGGCCTTGACCAGTTCACGCGGTTGCTTCAGGTGATTGAGAACCATCGTATCGGGTGCAATGCCGAATGAGTGATAGATCGAGGCGAGCAGTTGCCTCGGATGGACCGGATCTCTCAGCGGTGCCGAGCCGGTCTCGTCCGATTCCCCATGGACATAACCACGTTTGATCCCGGCACCCGCCAGACAGGCGGTGTAACAGTAGGGCCAGTGATCGCGCCCATCGTCTGTGTTGGCATTGCCCGATGTGCTGACACCACGTTGAGGACTACGTCCGAACTCACCGACCGCCACCACCAGGGTCTCATCGAGCATGCCGCGCTCGTCTAGATCCTCGATCAAGGTCGCCAGACCGGCATCGAGCATCGGTGCCGATTGAGTCTTCATCCGCTTCGAAAGATCGACATGGACATCCCAGGAGTGGTTGTCAGAGTTCGCCACCTTGGGCCAGACCACCTCGACCACCCGGGTTCCCGCTTCGATCAATCGACGAGCGAGCAGGCAACTCTGACCGAAGGTATTGCGACCATATCGCTCGCGCAGTTTGAAATTCTCCTGGTCAAGGTTGAACGCTTCACGAGCCTTGCCTGAGACGATCAGATCGATCGCCCTGGTGTAGTACTCGTTCAATTCGTAATCCTCGACGGCCTTATCGATCTGCGGCATCGCCTCGTTGATGGCATCCCGCATCCTGGCTCGACGCTGCAACCGATGGGCAAAGACCCCGGGAGCCATCGACAGGTCATCGACCTTGATATTGTCCATCTTGGTCATGTCCAGGTCGTCACCAGGCGGGAACAGGTAGTAGGGATCATAGGACTTGCCGAGAAATCCAGCGGTCCCCCCCTTACCGATCACGTTGCTCTCCTGCAACGGTCTCGGCAGCATCACAAAAGGCAACATCGGAACATCGGGCGGACGCATCCGGACCACCTGCGATCCGAAGTTGGGGAAATCCTTGGGGCTTGGCGGCTCCAGTTGTCCTGAAGGACTGACCTTGTCGGTCGTGTAGCCCGTCATCATCTGATAGATCGCTGCGGTATGGTTGAACAAACCATGCGGGGTGTAACTCATCGAGCGAATCATCGTCATCTTGTCGTTGACCTGAGCGAGTCTCGGTAACAACTCGGTGAAATGAACGCCAGGGATCTTGGTCGGAATGCTATCGAACACGCTCTTGACGTTATCGGGAACATTTTCCTTCGGATCCCACAGATCGATGTGACTCGGCCCACCCTGCAAGTAAAGCATGATGATGCTCTTGGCCTTGGCCCAACCGGGAGCACCCTTGACCACTTCTCTGGCGATGGCCTGCATCTCGAACACGGAACCCAGGGTCAATCCCAGAAATCCCGCACCACCGATGCGCATCAGATCCCGTCGAGTCATGTACCCAGAATCACAGAGATCTGAACAGTCATCTCCGGGTAGTCTCAGCATTTCATCACCTTCTCTCTCAAGGTTCGATCAGCGGTTGAACAGAAACGCCGGGCTATTGATCAGTGCCCAGGCGATGTCGTGAACCACCGTCACCCTCCGATTCCTCATTTGCTGCTCACTCAGTTGCATCGCACGTTCCAGGCGTACCAGTTTTGGAATCGCCGGCACCGGAACCTCAACCCGAGAGAGTTTCTCGCGCAGTTTTTTCAATCCCGGATCTACCGACCTCGGCACTTTTGCCTCGGCCACCTTCTTCTTGTGTTCCTGCGAACCCGGATCGCTATCGGTGAAATAAGTGAGCAGCAACGCGAGTTGCTCTTCACTGCGTTGATTCTCATCCAGGTCCAGAACGCTGGCGATGTTCTCGGGTAAACCAAAGCCCACTGGAACCGGCGATGTCGTGACCCAGATCCTGAATCGGCCGATGGTGTGATTAGCATCGTAGTTGTAATGCATCGTGATCGACAGGGTCGAACCGGCACCACCGATCGGCTCCTTCAGTTCGAAGGTCGCGTATCGGTCTTCGCCAAATTTCGGCGCTGTCGCCCAACCAGAATTGTCGATCTTGCCATCGATGGCGAGAGATACATCGTAGTTGGCCTGGCTAAAGTTGGCCTTCGCGTTGTGCAGTGCCAGTCGGGTGGGTTCTGCTGGGGTGTCTCCTATGGGGGCAGCGGTCCAATCGATCTGGAACTCTGATAGGACGTAGTTTCCATTCGAGACCGCACGACCCGGGCCACCAGCGGGCAGCCGTGGATCGGCGAGTGCCTCGATCCAGACCGCTTTCATTGCTTCCAGATCGGTCGAAGCCGTGAAGGTATAGGTGCCCATGCCGGTCTTGCCGGACACGAATACCGCCCCGTCATCTTCGAGTTCCAAGGTGGCCCCGCTCGATGCCTGCAGGTTTTCTGGCTTCAACAACACCCAGCGGGTCGCAGAACCTTGAATCTTCTGCCACTCCAGCAACTTCTCTGGAATCGTCTTGGAGTAAGCTTCCTGCTCGGACAGAGCCAGGGCGATCGCCTCCTGCTGTTTACGGTCGAGTTCGGCCTCCCTGGGCGCGATCTCTTCCTCGTAGGCCGCCACTTCTCCCCTGGCATCACCGATGTCTGCCTGACGAACCTGTTCGAGTTGCTCAACGATCTGCTTGGCTTCCTCCTGGTACAGTTCGAATTCCTGCTGCAGTGCCAGGTGATCGCCCTCGATGGCACCAAACATCGGCACCAAGGAATCGACTTCCTCTTTTGTCGCCGGACGATTCAGGATTCGCAGATACAACTCCTCGATCAACTTGCCGTCATCGGGTTGCTGCTCGACCAACTTCGTGATGGCATTGCCAGCATCACTGATCGCCTGATCGACAGTCGGACCCGTGACCAGTGCCATGACACTATCGAGACCCAGGTCAGCGGATCGGTCACACTCGCAGAC
>JBBWWE010000468.1:0-2174 GCA_050256595.1 Planctomycetota bacterium | reverse complement strand
CGAACTTGCCGCGTGGGCTGAAGTCACCCGTGCCATCTTGAATCTACATGAAACGATGACCCGTGAATGACCAACTCGATCAGATACGAGCTCAGCTCGAACGAGTGAGCCGCCGACAGTTTCTCGGTTCACTGTCTCTGGGTGTCGGAGCCGCCGCTCTCAGTCAGTGGTGGCCGGAGATCGTCGGCGCCTCCGAGGGTGCGGCGTTTCCTTCCGCATCCGCACCGAAGGCGAAACGGGTCATCTTCTTGTGCATGGCAGGGGGTCCCAGTCATCTCGAGACCTTCGACGAGAAACCGAAACTCACGGCGCTCGATGGCGAACCGATGCCAGAGTCCTTCACCAAAGGAATGCCGATTGCCCAGTTACAGGGCAAGGCGTTGAAGTGCCTCGGTCCGAGAACGGTCTTCCAGAAGCACGGTGAAAGTGGCCAGTTGATCAGCGATTACTTGCCGCACATCAGTTCTGTCGCCGATGACATCGCCATCGTGCGTTCGATGGTGACCGATGAGATCAATCACGATCCTGCCCACAGTTTCATGAACTGCGGTTCGATCATCCCGAATCGGCCGAGCATGGGGTCCTGGATCAACTACGGCCTCGGCTCCGAGAGTGAAAACCTGCCCGGTTTCGTGGTACTGACGAGCGTCGGTGGAAGAAATCCCCAGCCGATCGCTGCGCGGCAGTGGTCGAGCGGCTTTTTGCCCAGCAAGTTCGGTGGGGTTGAGTTCCACGCCGCCGGAGACCCGGTGCATTACGTCACCAACCCCCCCGGAATCAGTCGCGATCAGCAAGAGCATCTCGTCGCTGCGATTCGTGATCTAAACCGGATGCGTGACAGTGAAATACATGATCCCGAGATCGATTCAAGAATCTCTCAGTATGAACTGGCGTTCCGCATGCAGATGTCGGTTCCGGAGTTGATGGACATCTCTGATGAAACTCCCGAGACCCTCGAGATGTACGGAGCAGTTCCTGGCGATGGATCCTATGCGAGCAACTGCTTGCTCGCACGAAGGCTGGCCGAACGCGGAGTTCGTTTCATTCAACTCTATCATCGTGGCTGGGATCATCATGGTGGGCTCAAGCAGTTCATGAAGACCTGTTGTGGTTACTGCGACCAGCCGACCGCGGCGCTCATCCAGGATCTCAAACAAAAAGGGATGCTCGATGACACCCTGATCGTGTGGGGTGGCGAGTTCGGACGAACTCCGATGTCACAAGGTGGAGGAGACGATCCGGGGCGCGATCACCACATCAAGGGCTTCTCGATGTTCCTGGCTGGCGGGGGCATTCAGGGCGGAGTCACTCATGGTGCGACCGATGATCTCGGCTACAACGCAGTCGAAAACGTGGTCCACGTGCGTGATTTGCACGCCACCATGCTGCATCTACTCGGGATCGATCACGAACGGCTCTCGGTTCAGTACCAGGGACTGGATGTGAAACTCACCGGTGTCGAGAAGGCCAAGGTCGTGAAGGAAATACTCGCCTGAGCAATTCCTCCACGACCCGGTTGTTCCATCTCAAAAACGCGGATTCAGATCGATCGGCATGCGAGCTTCGATGGTAAACGGAGAGTTACTTCCCATCCGTATCAGGCGAGCCAGATAGGGGCGCAGATCCACCCCTGCTGCTGCCAGAACCCGTAACATCGGTACGTCGAGCAGAGCACGAATGGCATCGTCATCTCCACCTCCGAAGAGGTTGAACAGGTCCATCGGATTCATCGCTCCGGGCCGGTGAACGATCGAGACTTCATCTTCGATCCCCGCCTCCCGTTTGATATGGGCGATGGCATCTTCGATACCACCGATTGCATCGACCAGGCCCAGTTCCAGTGCCTGGCCCCCCGACCAGATCCGGCCACCTGCGATGCCACGGACCCGGTTCGGTTCGATGTCACGACTGTCGGATACCCGCTCGATGAAATCCTCGTAGACGTCATCGACGGTTGATTGAAGGCGGGCCAGTTCCGTTTCGTTCCATCCGCGGTGGGGGAGCATCATCGTTGCAGATTCATCGAGGGCGACCGGATCGAGGTGGATTCCGAAACGCTCCAGTGCGGCACCGAAGGAAAGTTTCATGCCGAACACTCCGATGGACCCGGTGATGGTTCCCTCGGTGGCATAGATCGGCTGACCGGTGCAGGTGATCCAGTATCCGCCACTGGC
>JBBWWE010000467.1:0-5960 GCA_050256595.1 Planctomycetota bacterium | reverse complement strand
GTGGTTCATCGCGATCTTCCAGAGTTCCGAAGGGGCGATTGCTTCCCAGATATGGTCCGACGAATTGACTCGAGTGGGGTCATTTCAGAAGTGGTGGCAACATCGCTGGGAGTACATCGTCGGAGTGATATTCGGATTTTTACCGGTCACCCTGGTTCTCATCCAAAAGGGGTACCATGGCCTGAAAGAGTGCTGGCGTTTCGATCCATTACTTCGAGGTCTGATCATCGCTTCGGCAATCCCCGCGGGTTTTTATTTATTATGGCCAGGAGTTCAACCTCGCTATCTTCTCCCGGCGGTGCCGCTGATCTGTTTGATGACGGCGAGAATCCTCGATATTGATTTCGAAAAGGCAGCAAAAAAAGAGCGCTTCATTCAGGTCGTCTCGCGGTTATTACAGGCTGTGATCGCTGTTGCAGGAGTGGCTGCACTGTTTGTCGGACTCTCGCGTGCCATCGATCCGCAACTGTGGCCAACGATTCCCGTTGCAGGACCCGCCATCTGGATCTGGATGGCAGTGATTTTGGTCGCGGGAGCTTTCATCCCGGTCACCTGGGTTACTCATGGCTTTCCCGGTGGTTGGTGGACCCGCATGGTGCTTTTGCTACTGGCGTGGACAGCACTCCATTGCCTGATCTTGATGCCGGTCCGGGGGCTAGATCGTCCGGGGGAACAAATTGCTCGTCAAATCGAAACTCTGGTTCCTGAAGGGGAAACCCTCTGGCATGACCTGTCTGCCAACTGGAACACTCTGGCTCAGGTACATCGTAATTGCCTTCTGCTGGCCGATGATCGTCAACCCGCCGCTGAAGACTGGATCCTCACCATCCATCCCGAATCCAGAGATCTCGGTGAGGTGGTGGCAGTGATGAAACTCCTCGATGGTTCCCGAGCGACTCTCGGTGTGATTTCATCGGCGCTCTCGGAGGAACACTGATGTCGAGATTTCTGATCCTTCTGTTGGTGATGACGGGCTTGATCGAGGCCTCGCCAGTTGTTGTGCATGACGGTGTGCATATCGATGTCGACCGTGTGACCCGAGAGATCAAGGAGAGCGAAGATCCGGGACCCCTCTATTTGTTACGCGCTAGATTGTGTCGGGCACATGGGCGTCCAGAACTGGGCTTACAAGATCTTCAGATGGCGCGTGGTTGTGGAATCGATCCCTTTGCCGAGAAATTGGAGAGAGCGCTGTGCCATCGTGATATGGCCAGACCCCATCAGTCGCTGCGTTTGCTCGATGAACTTGCCGAGGCGCCAGGGAACCCATCGTTAGATGTATTCAGTGAACGTTCTGCCGTGAGAGAAAGCCTGGGAGATATCGATGGTGCCATCATCGACCTGGCTCGGGTGCATGCAGTAAATCCAGATCTGGAAAAAACCTTACGTCTCGGGATGCTCTACGAGAAACGGAAAGCACCGGGTATTGCTGCATCGTTGTATAGAAAGATGATCGCACGCAGCGGCGACAGTGCGTTGCTCTCCATCAGTTTGATTCGTGCAGAAACTGACAGCGGGCATCACGATGAGGCACTCGCTCTCGTTGACGTGAAACTCCAGTCGGCAGCACTCAAGGCGCCCTGGTTGCAGAGAAAGGCGGAGATTCTCACGGCTGCGGGAAGAGAAGTTGAGGCCGAAATGGTCTTGAAGGAGGCTCTCAAGGATCTGGATGCGATTTTCAAGCGACGACCTGTGCCAATTCATCGTGTCACTCGCGCTCGAATCCTCCGTCAGTTGGGGCGTCTCGACGAAGCACGAAGCGAACTGGAGATGGTGTTACAGCAGGCTCCTGGCTACGAGACGGCCCGGCGCGAACTGGATCTGGTTCGACAGATGCAGTTGCAAAAAAAGTCCTCAGATGAGAATCGCTAACGAGATTCTGCTGGCTGCTCACGCAAGGCAGCGCCGACCCAGCGTGACCAGGTCCGGCTGTTGATGCTGCGTTCCCCAGACAATACAGCCGACGCCGAATAGGGTGATGATGGCATCCATGCGTTCATCATCGAGCCAGTCGGGGTTTTGACCGTAGCCATCGAGGAATGATTCTCGTAACTGCGGGGATTCCTTCCAGATGCCCACCTGCAGCCGGACCAGATCGAAGCCGGGGTGATTGAGGTGGGCATGTTCGAGGTCGATGATGCCGAGACGTTGACCATCCCACAGCCAGTTGCGTGGCTGATAATCGTTGTGACACGCTACGCGGTGGTCGTTAGCAAAAAGGCTCCCATCGCCGATGCACTTTGTCGCCTGAACGATCTGATCATCCTTGAGGACACCGTTTGCCTTGTCGATCCACCCCCGGAGTCGTTCGGGCAAGGCCGTCGATAGAGTTACCGGATCTTCATCGACAACTTCCAGCCGATGCAGTTCTCGCAGGAAGACACCCGCCTGGCGATGGATGAGGTGCAGTTCTTGTTCGGAAGTTCTGCCGGATTCGACCGGTTCGCCGGGTACCGCCGAGATGAGCAGTAACATCTCCTCCGCACTCGATTCGAGCAAACCCGGACGATGAGCCAGATCCCCGGAGATATGTGGTAACCAGTGAAGCAAAGCCTGCTCTTCTTGCCTGAAACTGCGCTGCTGGGGGTGCCACTTGAGGAACGCAGCGCAGCCATCGGAGCTGATCCCCGACCAAACCCGGCAGGATCCTCCCGGATCGACGCGCTGTTGCGCATCAAATTGCCACATCTGATGGGCAAGGGAGAGAAGGTGGTGGTCAGTGGGCGCTGGTTGATCCGCAGTGTCGGTCATGGCATTCAGTCCGTTTCTGACCTCGAAAACTGAAGTTACGCTACGACGGCAGTCTTCAGGGGGCAACAAGGCGAGTGAGAGACGATTGAATACGAACTCAAAAAAAATCGGTCTCTTTTCCAGCACCGTGTTGGTGGTGACGACCGTGGTCGGTGCTGGAGTCTTCACAACGACGGGGCACTTCGCCGCAGACCTCGGAAGTTCCTGGGCTGTTCTTCTGACCTGGGTTGTCGCTTCTCTCGTTGCCATGCTCAGCGCGCTGACCACCGCAGAACTGGGAGCGATGATCCCGCAGAACGGTGGCGACTATGTTTTTGTTCATCGCGCATATGGATCCAGGATTAGTTATGTATTTGGAGTGATTTCTGGTCCTGCAGCATGGACCGTTGGAAGTGCATTTGTCGCTGGAACTCTGGGCAAGCACTTCAATAATTTGATTCCAGCAGTGCCCGAGCTGGTCGCTTCCATCGGCGCGGTTTTTATCCTCACCATGGTGCATACCCGGGGAGTCAAAGTTGGTGTGCTGTTCAATAATGCGACGACAGTGCTCAAGGTAGGACTCATCGCCGTTTTTATTGTTGCAGGAACGATGGCGATTTTCTTATCAGATGCAGATTCCAAACCTGTTGTCGATCTGGCTGCTCCGGTGGCAACGGTAGGGGGTTGGGATCTTGTACAAAAGATCTTCTTCTCCAGCATGCTCGCTGGATTCGCCTTTGCTGGCTATAACGCGGTCGTATTGATGGCGGGTGAAGTACGGGAACCGGGCCGCAACATCCCGAGATCGCTGATCTACGGCCTGGGTGGGATTTCGGTCCTGTACCTGCTGGTCAACATGGTCTTCTTGCTGGCCACCGATCCGTCCCAGATGATCGATGCGACCGGTAAAGGAATCTCTGATCTGGGCACCTTCACCGCACGTCGATTATTCGGAGATGGGGCCGCGACTCTCTTTGATCTGGTCTTTGTTCTGATTTTGATTTCTACCCTGAGCAGTTGTATCCAGGTTTCTGCACGGATCAGCTGGCGAATGGCACGCGACGGCCAGATGCCAGCAGCCATAGGGCGCAGTACTTCTCAAGACGCTCCCACGAATGCGCTGCTATTGCAGGCGTTGTTGATCATCCTGGCAGTGGCTTTCGCAGAAAAAAGACAACTACTTCTTCTCAATGGCATGTGCACGCTCATCGTCGACTTTCCTCTGGCCATGACCATCTTCAGTTTGCGACGGCAAGAGCCAGACACCCTTCGCCCGTATCGAGTTCCCTGGTATCCCTGGATTCCATTGATTCGATTGCTGCTGGCATTTTACGTCGGCTATACCTTCGTCGTGGAAGATCCCTGGCATGGGCCGATGGCCATCGGTTTGATTGCGGCTATCATCCTCTCGCAACCTATTTTTGCGAGAGGCGTGAAGGAGTCGCTTTGAAATTACTGATCTCCATACTGGTACTTCTTTGCTTGACACAGCCGGTGCTGGCAGAAGATCGTCCACCCAACATCATCGTCATCTTCTGTGATGATCTCGGCTACGGAGATCTCGGCTGCTTCGGTCACCCGACCATCGCCACACCTCATCTCGATCAGATGGCCGCAGAGGGACAGAAGTGGACCCAGTTCTACGTTGCGGCGCCGGTCTGTACCCCCAGTCGCGCCGGATTGATGACGGGGCGACTGCCGATTCGAAGCGGACTCTGCTCGCCCAAGCGCCGGGTTCTGTTTCCCAACTCTGCCGGCGGACTTCCCGATTCGGAGATCACCATCCCGGAGCTGTTGAAGAAGGTTGGCTATGCCACCGGCATGGTCGGCAAGTGGCACCTGGGACATCTGCCGCGCTATCTGCCGCACCGACACGGTTTCGATCAATGGTTCGGCGTGCCCTATTCCAACGATATGGATCGCAACAATAAAGGTCCGAAGGGCTGGGAGGCCTTTCTCGAGCCGAAGTTCGAGTACTGGGACGTTCCTTTGCATCGCAACGACGAAGTGATCGAGCGACCCACCGACCAGCGCACCATCACCCAGCGTTATGGAGATGAGGCGGTTCAGTTCATCGACGCACACAAGGACGAGCCTTTCTTTCTCTACCTGGCTCACTCGATGCCCCATGTACCGCTGTTTCGCTCCGATCACTTTGTCGACCGTAGTGAGCGTGGTTTTTACGGGGATGTGATCGAGGAGATCGATGCCAGTGTCGGCAAGGTACTCGATGCGGTGCGTGAGCATGGGCTTTCCGAGAACACCATCGTCATCTTCTCATCGGATAATGGGCCATGGCTGGAGTACGGGGATATGGGAGGAAGCGCGGGCTTACTACGAGCTGGTAAGGGCACCACCTTCGAGGGCGGCATGCGGGTGCCGACGATAGTCTGGTGGCCCGGTACTGCTGCCCCCGGAGTCGTCACCGATCCGGGAGCGACGCTCGATCTGCTACCGACCTTCTGCGCGCTGGCCGGGGTCGATGCGCCGGATGATCGTGTTCTCGATGGAGCGGACATCTCGGGGCGGATCCGCGGTGAGGGGCCATCGCCTCGCGACACCGTCTTCTATTATCGCGGGGACATCCTGTACGCCGTTCGCAGCGGCCCGTGGAAGATACACTTCAGGTCTCGACCGAGATCAGGGGCCAAGGAAACGATCCACGAGACACCGCTTCTTTATCACCTGGAGCGCGATCCATCCGAGAAGAAGGATTTGGCGAAGAAACACCCGGAGGTCATCGAACGATTACGGGTCGTTGCCGAAGCACACACCGCGACCCTCGAGCCGGTCGAGAACCAGATGGTGAAAGTACTTCCAAAAAAGAAGCCTGATCAGGACTGACTCGCCGCCCAGGTGCCCTCTCGCTCACACCACGATGGACAACTACACTGCCAGCCTGCTCGGGGCGCATCCGTGTCGATGCTGAGAAGAACCCGTGGAACCTGAACCGGTTCGTACCGGCGGAGGGAAGGCAGCGTCGAACGCCTCCTCGCTGGTTGAGAACCGTTGCAATGGAGTATCGATGAAGAACGATTCTCGAACCTGGTCGATTCCGGTGCGCGGTGCACACAATCCGTCTTCGATGTCGGAAGGCACCAACCCCGGTTCCTTTGCCCTTCCCGCTGACATCGGTGGCCCTCTCTCCTTCTCATCTCCCGACACACCGGGGATGCCAGCCCCCTCGAAGAAGACCGCCTGGGATTTCCTTCCCGCCGACTGGCGCATCG
>JBBWWE010000466.1:0-4913 GCA_050256595.1 Planctomycetota bacterium | reverse complement strand
ATCGACGAGCGCCGCAGCCAGCGTGATCCCCTCATCGCAGAGGCGGCCTTCGACCCGCTGTTTCGGACCGGCTTCACCTGGAGAAAATCGAACACCACCTCGACCGGCCTGCTCGAGGGTGATGAGGTTGGTAACACATTCAAACGTGACAATCGCAACTACTTCCTTGGCTTGTCGGGGCAGTTGCGTTACGGCACCACCTGGAATCTTCGTCTCAACGGCAGTCGTTCTTCGACCACCTCGCAGGCCGGTTTCTTCAGTCCGCTCAACTATCGGGGTGCCTACGAGCTGTCATTGAGCCAGCCGCTGTTGCGCGGCTTTGGCCGTGAAATCACCGAGACTTCGTTTCGGATTGCCGTACGCAGCGCAGAGGCCTCACGACTGGCAACCCGGCGTTCGGTCGAGACCACCGTTGCCTCGGTGGTGGGGTCGTACTGGGATCTGGTCTATACCCGCCGCAACGTCGCTGTGCAGGAGAGCGCCCTGGCAGAAGCCAGAGAACTGCTCGAGATCAACCGTCGTCGGCTCGAGGTGGGGACCGGTACCGAGATCGATGTCATCAGCGCCGAGGCCAACATCGAGACGCAGAAGGCGAGCATCATCGATGCGGTCAATCAACTGCGTGATATCCAGGATGTACTGCTCGACAAGATCAACGCGCCCGGTTTTCGCCTCGGTGGCGAATCGGGTCCGATGTTCCGCGACATCGAGGTGATACCGACCACCTCGCTGGAGTTGACCGAGTTTCCGGTCGAGTTGGTCGAGGCGGTCCAGATGGCTCTGATCACGCGGCTCGAACTGGTCCAGCAGCAACTGCAGATCGCCAACAGCGTGGATCAACTGCGTCTCAGTGAGGATCAGTTGAAGCCGAGTCTGACCCTCGACGGCGGCTGGAATCAGCCGGGTAACGACATCACTTTCGATGGTTCGTGGGCCAATATCGGCGAGGACTACTCGTGGAACGCCGGTCTCAATTTCGAGATTCCGCTGGGCAATCGAGCGGCGCGTAACCGGCTGCTGCAGTCACGCGAAGATCTTCGATTGGCCCACATCTCTCGCGATCAGGCGTCGCATGGAATCGTACTGGAAGTGACCCGTGCCGTCCGTGAGTTGCAGAGTGCCCGCCAGAGTGTCGAGACCACCGCTGCTGCCACCCGGCTGCGGCGCGAGGAACTCGACGGTGAGACGCGGCGGCTCGAGGTGGGGGTCTCGACCGCCTACCAGGTGCTGCAGGTCCAGAACAGTTTGCTCGGGGCCCAGGTCTCGGAACTGCAGTCGCAGGTGCGGCTGCGCAAGGCGATCTCCTCCTATCGAAACGCCACCGGAACGATCCTCAAGGGGCACGGCATCCAGCTCGACTAGTCCGTCGAGGCCCAGCAGCCCCTCCACAGCCTCTCCACAGCCCCCGGCACCCTTACCAGTTGTGGCCCCTCGCTGGCAGTTATGACACGTTTGGTCGGTTTGTCCGGTCCGTTTTGGCTGCTTATGCGCCTGCGTGCTGTTGCTCGGTGGGGGTGGCTTCTACCATTGGATGGGGTGCCTGCGTATCGTGCGGGGTAACGCGGAGGTGTGGCGATGACCGGTGACCATGGGCGATCAACAGCACCAGCGAAACGGCTTCGGCTCGTCCTTGCGATGCGGCTTCTGGTTTTGCTGCTGGTGGGTCTAGCCACCCCGGTTGTGGCCCAGCAGTTCGAGGTCAATCTCGAGGTCAGCACCACCAGCGGAATCGGCTACAACCTGCTCGCCGGAATGGCCGATGGTGCCTCGGATGATTATGTCCCCGGTGAAGATCTGTACGCGCCTCCAGCGCCGCCGCCGCCTTCCTTTCACAGTTCGATCATCTATGCCAACGACTCGTGGTTCAGTTGCATCCTGGCTCCGAATCCAGCGGAGGTGGTGTTTGTCATAGGTCTCCAGTTCGACGCCACCGAACCGATACTCATCGAGTGGGATCCAACACAGCTGGCAGTTGGCGGCAACTACATGCTCGAGGATGCTTTCGGTGGTTTGTTCCTGTTGATTGACCTGACCTCTCAGGACTCGGTACTGATCGACAACATCGCTTTGACCAACCTGGTGTTGCGAGTGATACCACCGCCGGCCGAGATTTTCATCCGGGGAGACGTCAACCAGGACGATTCCGTCAACCTCGCCGACGCGATCCGATTGCTCGAGCACCTGTTCGTATCGGTGGTGATCGATTGCCGTGAGGCCGGCGACTGCAATGACGATTCGTCTCTCAACATCGCCGATGCGATCTTCCTGCTGACCTACCTGTTTGGTGGGGGAGTGCTCCCTTCAGCCCCCTTCCCCGACTGCGGAGGGGACCCGACATGGGACCAAATTGGCTGCGATATGGGCTGTCCCTGAATCGACGATCCGACCACTTCGTCAATCAAAGGGCTCCCCTGGCCCCCTCGGCAGGACGCTAAATCTAACAAGTCTTCGTTATTGGTTTGTATGTTTGTATCGCCTAATAAATACCAGATCCTCGAAAACCCCAGGAAAAATCGAATTGCGGGTCTATTTGGATATTCAATACTGAATAAAATGGGTAAGTCAGAAAAATCATGTTTGTGATTTTTAAGGCATTACGTATAGATTGAATGTTCCAGTAACGCTAGTGATTTAAATCAACGACAAGCAATACAACCTATTCATTCGCTGGAAGCGTTGGCTGGACCCTTCTGGCCCGTCTTTGCCTCGATGAGGCCATGTGGGTCGTAGGGCACGCTGCCCGTGTCATCGGGAACCTGGTATTGAGTGGCCAGGCTTTCCAGTTTGGTGGTCAAGCCGGAGCGGATGCTGGCATAGGCAGGATCGTCGGCGACGTTGTTCATCTCTTTCGGATCCTTCTCCAGATCGAACAGTTCCCATTCGCCGATGTTGTAGAAGTGGATCAGCTTGTAGCGGTCGGTGCAGACACCGCGGTGGCGACGCACCATGTGGGCGGTATTCCGATCGCCGTGATACTCGTAGTAGTGGTAGTAGAGACTGTCACGCCAGTCGGCTGGCTTGTTGCCCAGCATCAATGGCACCAGACTCGCCCCCTGCATCTGTTGTACTGAATCATCGGAGGCGGAGACCTGCGCCAGATCGAGGAAGGTCTGGGCGTAATCGAGATTGCTGACCAGGTTTTCATCGACTACTCCTGCCGGCACCACTCCGGGCCAGCGCACGATCAGTGGAGTGAGGTAGCACTCTTCATACATGAAGCGCTTGTCGAACCAGCCATGCTCACCGAGGAAGAAGCCCTGATCCGATGAGTAGATGACCACCGTCTCGCGGGTCAGGTCGAGTTCATCGAGGGTCGTCAGCATGTTTCCGATGTTCTCATCGACGGCTTTGATGCAGCGCAGGTAGTCCTTCAGGTAGCGCTGGTACTTCCAGCGCACCAGTTCGTCGCCGGATAACTGCGCTTGTTCCAGCTCGGCGTTCTTGGGCTGGTAGGCGGCGTTCCACAGTGCCGTTTGCTGTTCATCGAGACCGCCCTGGGGGACCAGTTTGAGGTCGTTTCTGGTCAGTGTGGTGGCGATCTCCATATCCTGCACCTTGGCTGCCGTACCGAGGCCGCTGTAGTCATCGAACAGGTTGGCCGGTTCTTCGATGGTGACATCATCGAGGTAATCGAGGTATCGAGCCGCTGGTTGCCAGTGCCGGTGGGGGGCTTTGTGCTGGACCATCATCATGAACGGTTGATCTTTATCACGCCCCTCTTTCAGCCAGTCGAGCGCCAGGTCGGTGATGATGTCGGTGGTGTAACCGGAATGCTTGCGATCGGCGAAGCCCTTGTCGTTGTCGGCGGGTCTTCGCATCATCGGGTTGTAGTAGGGGCCCTGACCGAGCAACCGTTCGTAGTGATCGAAACCGGTCGGTTCTGATTTGAGATGCCACTTGCCGAAGATGGCGGTCTGGTAACCGGCTTGTTGCAGCAGCTTCGGAAAGGTCATCTGGGATCCATCGAAGCGTTCGGCGTTGGTCAGCACGCCGTTGAGGTGGCTGTGCTTGCCGGTCAGGATCACCGCCCGGCTCGGCGCACAGATGGAGTTGGTGACACCACAGCGGCGGAACATCATGCCGTCGGCGGCGAGTTGATCGAGATTCGGGGTGATATCGCCAGGAAAGCGAGTGCCGTAGGCACCGATGGCATGAGATGCATGATCGTCGGTGAAGATGAACAGGATGTTGGGGGCCTTCTCGGGTCGTACCGCAGCGCTGGTTTCGCTACTGCGATCGCCATCGATGCCAGCACAACTGACCAGCATGGCGATCAAAGGCAACACCAACATGAGCAGCCTGAATCGAGAGCTGGAAACAGAGACGGGCACAGAAATCGGTAGTTTCATGACGGGTCCTTTCCGGCCAGAAACCGCAGCATAGACCGCCATCCGCCTCACGGGCACCCCCGACCATCGAGCCCGCGACCATCGATGCGGTATTGGCGAGGGGGTACACTGGTCCGGTTCACAACATGTGATTTGCAACGTGAAGGTTGGGTTCAATGACACTCTCGGGCCGCTGGTTATCACTGCTGTTACTGCTCGCGATACCCGTGGTTGCCGCTACACCCGTCGATGATCCCGCCGATGATGCCAAGCCGGCGCCGTTTGTGCTCCAGTCTGGTGAACGCAATGCGATCCTCGATCTGTTCCAGGCCACCTCCGAATCGATCTCGCCCCAGGGCGTACTCAAGTTGACCTATAACTTCTCATCCAATAATGAGGTGCTCGGTGAGGACTGGATGCCGATCCCGACCAATCAGTATGGTCGCATCGGTCAACCGGTGCGCTGGACTCGAGGCAGTGAGTCGGGCGTGGTGGGGGTGACCGGTGGCATCTTCTTCGCCGACAAGGGGCAGTGGTTTCACCGGGCGGTATGGCAACCGCAGGTCAAACTGGATACCACCTACC
>JBBWWE010000465.1:0-1728 GCA_050256595.1 Planctomycetota bacterium | reverse complement strand
CGGCTGCCGTCCGGGATTCGCCATCACCTCGTTTCTACCGATCCCGCCGATTTCCCGGAACCGTTTCGCAGTGCCGCCAGTGAATGGGGACCGCGGGCGATGCTGGTACGGAAACTCGACATGATTCCGGTCGAATGTGTGGTTCGTGGTTATGTCGTCGGCAGTGGCTGGAAAGACTACCAGGCGACCGGTTCCATCTGCGGCATCCCCTTGCCCGAGGGACTGCGTCAGGCTGATCGCATCGAGGATCCCATCTTCACTCCGGCGGCCAAGAACCACGAGGGCCACGACGAGAACATCTCCATCGAGAAGGCCGGAGAGATGGTCGGACATGATCTGATGGCGCAACTGAAGGATCTGTCGGTGCAGATCTTTTCCCACGGCCGCGAACACGCGGCAACTTGCGGACTCATTCTGGCCGACACCAAGTTCGAGTTCGGTATGGACGGTGAAGGACCGGTGCTCGCCGATGAGGTACTGACCGCCGATTCGTCGCGCTACTGGCCTGCAGACCAGTACCAGGTCGGCATCAGTCCTCCCTCTTTTGACAAGCAGTACGTGCGCGATCATCTCGCTTCTTGCGGTTGGACCGGAGACGGTCCGGTACCCGATCTCCCCGATGATGTGGTCGAAGGAACCACAACCCGCTACCAGGAACTGTTCGAGCGGGTGACCGGGGTCGACTGGGATACCTGGAAGGAACAAACATCATGAGCGCCAAGGTTCTCGTCGTCATGGGCAGCGATAGCGACTGGTCGGTGATGGAGACTTGCGTCGAGCAGTTGCACAAATTCGACATCGAGGCGGAGGTTCGTGTTTGCTCGGCCCACCGCACCCCCGAGGTTGCTCATCGCCTCAGCCAGAGTGCTGCCGATGACGGTTACTGCGCCATCATCGCGGCTGCTGGACACGCCGCGCATCTGGCCGGCGTCATGGCCGCCAGCACCACGCTACCGGTGATCGGTGTGCCCATCGATTCGAGTGCCCTCGATGGCATGGACGCCTTGCTGGCAACGGTACAGATGCCGCCAGGGGTTCCCGTCGCGACGGTTGCCATCGGCAAGCCGGGGGCCACCAACGCTGCCATCCTGGCGGCGCAGATCGTCGCCGTTGCCAACCCCGAGATGCGTGCGCGCCTCGACGATCACAAGGTGGAGATGGCCAGCAAGGTTGCCGCCAAGGACGAAGCCTTGCGCGACAAGGCTTCTGAAGCCTAGACCAGGTCGTAGAGCACTTCGAACCAGAAGAGCCACGCCACCTGTATCGCCATCAGCACCACCAGTTTAATCACCTTTGATCGAAGGTTCCGGCTGAGCCATCCCTCGCTGGAGTCGGTCTGATAGCCAGCGAGCCAGTTACGGCAGCGAAACAGAACGACGAACCCCCAGATGCTGCTGCCGGCGAAAATTCCCCACGGTTCGAGCAGCGGATTGCCCGTACCTTCGACATTTTGTTTCCAGTAGGCCAGCAAGGTCAGTGCGACGCTCGAGACGAAGATGGCACCGGCCAGGGATGCCAGCGTATCGACGGCTCGGCCAGGATGTGAAATCAACCCCAGCAAGAGTGCGGTACCGACCAGCAGCAGAATTGCGGCATCCTTCAGCAGCGGTAACTTGTCGACCGTGTTCTGGATGCTGGGGTCAGAGGGAACGGGTTCTCCCAGGATCAGAGGCACCAGCCAGTAGAGCAGTGCGATCAGCACGATACTCCCGATCAGCCGGTAGCGAG
>JBBWWE010000464.1:0-4666 GCA_050256595.1 Planctomycetota bacterium | reverse complement strand
AGATCCATCTTCTCCGGTGCAATCATTTGCCCGCGCCAGGGTCCACGCTGGAACGCTACGGCGAACTCGCCGGCTTCTTCCATCACAACATTTTGAAGGCCATAGGAGACGAACAGGTCTCTCGCCCATTCACAGGCGAGGTGATCCTGATGACTCCCGGTAAGACGGGGACCGATCCCGTTGACGAGATGGTCGAGGACATCGACGACGTTGTTGTCGTTCAGGCCGATGTCGATCACCTTCTTCTGCATCTCAGTCAAATTGACGTTTTCTCCATCGCCTGCATGGAGACCGGGGACGACAACAAGCATGGCGATGACACAAAACGAGAGGGCAGCAAACCGCATGATGAGTCCTTTCAGAGAGACCCTCCGGAGTCAGCAAAATCTGCCCGGGAGGGGGGTCGCCTGGCACGGTAATTGTCGGCCAGGATCGATCAGAATCGCAAGGATAGAGCGCACGGTCAAGGAGGCGTTAGGCTACCAGATGCCACCAGACGCCACCGGACACCTGCTACGCCTCAAACACCTCCCTGGCGCTTCTCCTGTTTCGCCCAGGAATCCTTCAGGGATACGATTCTGGCGAGGTGGGGTGATCCGGCGCCCGATAATTTCTCGTCTACAACGAAGTAACCAACCCTCTCCAGCTGGAATCTCTCGCCCGGTTGGGCTTCCGCAAGGATCGGCTCGCACAACGCCTTCGACTCCACCAGCGAATCTGGATTGAGAAAATCGGTGAACTCTTTCCCTTCCGGCGGACTATCAGGATCTGGCTCGACAAATAGTGGCGAGTAGAGACGCACCGGCAGTTCCACCGCGCAGGAAGCCGGTACCCAGTGGATGATACCCCTTACCTTCCGGCCATCGGGCGTCTGCCCCCGAGCCGTTTCAGGATCATAAACACATCGAAGTTCCTGAACCTCTCCCGATGCTGGATCCGTGATCACTTCTTTAACCGTAACACAATATCCGTACCTCAAACGCACCTCGGCATCCGGAGCAAGTCTTCTCCACTTACGTGGCGGTTCCATGCGGAAATCATCGCGGTCGACCCAGACCTCTCGCTCGAACGGAATGGACCGGGTCCCCGCCGATGAATCCTCGGGATTATTGACCGCTTCCACCATCTCAGTAGCATCCTCGGGAAGATTTTCGATAACCAGTTTGAGCGGATCGAGTACCGCCATGCGACGTAACGCGATGCGATTCAGATGATCCCTGATAGCATTTTCCAGGATCGAAAGTTCGATGGTCGAGTTGGCCTTCGCAACTCCGATGCCCTTCATGAACGCATGGATCGCATCGGGTGTATAGCCACGACGACGCAAACCAGCGAGGGTTGGCAACCTTGGATCATCCCAGTCCTCGACATATCCATCCTCGACAAGAGTGCGTAACTTTCGTTTGCTCATCACGGTGTACTCGAGGTTGAGACGAGCAAACTCTGTCTGGCGTGGTACCGATTCCAGCCCGATCTTATCCAGGAACCACTCATAGAGAGGACGATGATTTGCAAACTCCAACGAGCAAAGTGAATGAGTCACTTTCTCGATGGCATCTTCCTGGCCATGAGCCCAGTCGTATGTGGGGTAAATACACCAATCATCCCCGGTCCTGTGATGGGTTGATCTTTGAATCCGGTACATCACGGGATCCCGCATGACGATGTGAGGAGATTCCATGTCAATCCGAGCCCGAAGCGTCCTCTCCCCATCAGCGAATTCTCCAGCTTTCATACGCTTGAAAAGGTCGAGATTTTCATCGATCGAACGATCACGATGAGGACCGTTGCGACCCGGCTCGGTAAGAGTGCCACGATACTCTTTGACCTCTTCTCCGGTGAGATCGCACACATAGGCATCACCTTGCTCGATCAACTGCATCGCCCAGTCATACAGTTGTCCGAAGTAATCACTGGCGAAGCAGAGTTCATTCCATTCGAACCCAAGCCAGCGGATGTCCTCCTGAATCGAATCCACATATCGTTGCTCTTCGCGTGATGGATTGGTGTCATCGAAGCGAAGATTGCACCGTCCTTGATATTTGTGCGCTAACCCGAAGTTCAAGCAGATCGCTTTGGCATGACCGATATGAAGAAAACCATTCGGCTCTGGCGGGAAACGCAACTGGACCCTGCCATCGTCGATCCCCGATTCGAGGTCCACATCGATCATTTTTTCGATGAAACTGGCAGGATTGTGCGGATATTCACCTGGGTCCGGATTGGCTTCACCCATCTGCGCCTCCTCGTGACCTACTGAATCGGTCCGTTGTGCCGAAATGGCACACTTGCAGGGAGTAGACTTTCCTGTACCTCTGCATCCATTGCTTTTAACACCTCTTACTTGCCCTTAGTATTTAGAACTGGGAAATGTATGCAATCAAATCATCCGTTCCTCGAATGGGTGATGTCAATGTGGATCGAGTGCCCGTGCGTGGGGAAAGTATGCCCCATCGCGCGAGACACTTCAGGCGGAGAGATGGCAACCATGAATTTGATCCAATTATCCTCCAGAAGCCTTGTTCTTCTGGTCTTGACCCTATTTCCGGTCATTGCCCTGGGTATGGCAGGCTCTACTTTCACGATGAGTTTCTCAACCGGGGCGGCACCGCAGGGCAGTTTACTGCCCGTGACTTTTACATTCGAACACAGCGCACCTACTGGAGTTCAGGGATTTTCCTTCGGGGTCTGCCACGACAGCAGCCTGATAACACTGGAGCCTGAAGCGACTTCAGTAGTCGACTGGGCCCCCGCAGTGGAGCAAATCAACCAGGGCGGCCCTGCTGATTTCTTCCAGGAAAACGAAGAGAGCGGCGGCTGGACCATCGGTTGCGTGATCTGCTTCACCTCCTGCGATGTGCTCACAAGCGGCACCTACACCTTCGGTGATGCCAATTACAGACTCGATGGACCCATCGGTACCGTCACTTCCGTAGGGCTCTGCAATACTCTTGGAAGCCCTCCAGTGAGCAGCGTTGCAGTGGTACAGGGTTCTTCGATGCCGATGATTAGTATCGATGGCCAGATAGAGATTCTTGAACAACCACCGATTCTATTTTCTTTCACGGCTCCTGAGCATCGTGTGAACTACAACCCTGCCGACGGCATAGCGAGTTTCGGTGCAGTGCTAACCATCACCGAAGATTCGGGCAATTCGTCGTACCCCACATCGACTCAGGGTTTCTCCATGAGTATCTCCACCGACTCTGCATACATTGTCCCTGAGAACGCAGAACCCACGGGACCCGTAGATGCTGCGAATCCTGCTTTCGCTGAATCACAGATCTCTGACTCCGGTTGGATGATAGGAGTGGTCTACGCCTTCCAGTTGCCAGTTTACATCGAGTTCCCCGTAGAGACTGACGCGATCGAGATCACGGGATCGACCATTGCGAGCACTCTGATTGGCGACGATGTAGGCCTCTTCGTACCTCTTCACTGGGAAAGCTTGGGTACTCCGCCGATACATAATGTGGTGACGGTCAACAACGCGAGTTTGACACCGCTTCTCATCGACGGGCATCTTGAGTTGAATCCGCAAACGATCAAGGATTTCAAGCGCGGCGATGCTAACGGAGATGGGGTCGTCAACGTTGCGGATGCAATCTGGTGTCTCCAGGAGATTTTCAATAACGGACCGACAGGAACCTGTTTTGATTCAAAGAACTCCAACGGAGACCTTGTCTATGACATCGGTGATCCGATCTTCTTGATCACTTACATCTTCTCTAATGGAACAGTGCCTCCGGCTCCTGGCCCCAACGACTGCGGCAATACCGGTGAGCCCCAGGATTGCGAGATCTACAACGCTTGTTGATCGTTGACGAAGCCTACGAATAAAAACCAAACACCCCGGGAAGCCGATCAGGACTCCCGGGGTGTTTTTTCATGCACATTTTTTGGCACCACTGCTGCACCCACCGAACAGATTCCTCACTTCCTGGTCACGCTCTGGTTCTTCTTGGATTCCTCTCGGACTCGCTTTGCTGTAGCTGCCCACGAGCAGATTTTACACGTGGAGAGATCATGCCCACGAGCAGGACAGTACTCGCGACCAAAATAGATGATCTGGAGATGAAGGAGGTTCCACTGATCACGAGGAAACACCTTCTTCAGATCCGCCTCGGTCTGTTCGACGTTCTTTCCCCTGGAAAGACCCCAGCGATCTGCCAGTCGATGGATATGCGTATCGACAGGAAAAGCAGCCACGCCAAAAGCCTGTGCCATCACCACACTGGCAGTCTTGTGCCCGACACCGGGCAATTCCTCGAGACTGGTGAAATCTTGCGGAACCATGCCGCCGTGCTTCTCGATGAGAATCCGGGAGAGGTCTCTGATCGCCTTCGCTTTGCGCGGCGCCAGCCCGCACGTTCGGATCAGTTCGAGGATTTCTTCCACCTCCAACTGGGCCATCTTCGAGCAGGTCCCTGCGCGACGAAAGAGCGCCGGCGTAACCCGGTTGACCATCACATCCGTGGTCTGAGCCGACAGCAACACTGCAACCAACAGGGTAAATGGACAGTCATGTTTCAGTGGGATTGGCGGTTCTGGATAGAGGTCCGTCAGAATCCTTGCGATACGCTGTGCCTTCTCCTGACGTGACATGAAGACTTCCTGCTTTCCTTCAAACATATTCACCCAGCACGGCTACCGTTTGGCTGGACTT
>JBBWWE010000463.1:0-6176 GCA_050256595.1 Planctomycetota bacterium | reverse complement strand
AAGTTTCTTCAGTGCTTCGGTGTATTCAGTGGCGTTACGCAGGCGAATCACTTGTTGTTTCTCCAGTTTGGCGAGTCGCACCAACAAGATTGCGGCCTGGAATCCATCCATGCGGGCATTCCACCCCAGCGACTCGTGACGATATCCACCGACATCGCCATGGACTCGAAGAGAACGGATCCTGTCGGCGAGGTCGTCGTCCTGGCAGACGACCATTCCCGCATCACCGGCTGCGGCGAGATTCTTCGTCGGATAGAAGGAAAAGGCGCCGGCAGCTCCAATGGTTCCTGCAGGTTCTCCGCGATAGCGAACGCCAAATGCCTGTGCTGCATCTTCGACGATCGGAACCGAGTAATTTTTTGATAGTTCCAGTAGCGGATCCATCTGTGCTGTTTGTCCGTAGAGATGGACGGGCAAGATCGCGGCAGTCTTGTCGTTGATTTTTTGTGCAACAAGGTGAGGACAGATGCACAGGGTATCGGCATCCAGGTCGACGAAAACAGGGGTGGCTCCGAGTTGAGCAATTACCGATGCGGTGGAGAAAAAACTGAATGCCGGCGGGATCACCTCGTCTCCCGCACCGACCCCGACGGCAGCGAGGGCGACCTTCAATCCATCGGTTCCGCTCGAAACCCCTATGGCATGTGCGACACCGAGTAGTTCCTGGCAACGTGATTCGAACCGTTCGGTGGCGGATCCGAGGCAAAAGGAATTCTCATCGATGGCCCGGGAGATGGCCTCCATCCAGTCGCTTTTTTCTGCCGGGTCATCGGGGCCGACGGCGAACATCGTGATTCGATCGGTGTCGGACAAGTTTGCCTCCCTCATCAGCAGGTGGTGGTTTGGCTCTGTGTTGAGAACCAGTTCACGAAATGATCGATACCATCCGCTATCGATACTTTAGGTTCATAGCCGAGCATCTCACGAGATTTTTCCAGACATGCACATGTTCTGGCTACATCTCCTGAATGTTCTGGTTGTTCATCAATGGAGTAATCGAGGTTGAAACTCCTGCCGATGGTTTCAATCAGTTTGTCGAGGCGGACACCCTGATGATTCCCCAGGTTGAAAATTTCGAATCCGGTGCACCGATCGAGTGCCAGAAGAGTTCCATCGACGATATCGTCGACGTAGGTGTAATCTCGTTGGGAAGAACCGTCGCCGTACATCGTTACTGGCTTCCCCTGCTTGATCAACGAGCAGAAGCGGTGAATTGCCATGCTGGGTCTTTGCCGCGGGCCGTAGACGGTGAAGTAGCGCAAACAGGAGATGTTGATCCCGAATAGTTGATTGAAGGAGCTGCACAGCAATTCGCCAGCGGTTTTGGTTGCGGCATAAGGTGAAGCAGGCCGATTCACCGGATCGGTTTCCTTGAAGGGGATCTGGAATCTGTCGCCATAGACTGAAGACGAAGAGGCGAAGACAAAATTGTCGACCGAGTAATCTCGCGCCATCTCGAGGATCTGAGCGGTGCCGTGGAAGTTCACGTCTGCATATTCTGCAGGGCTGGTCATCGAGGAGCGCACTCCTGTTCTCGCAGCCAGATGGATGACCGCCTCGATGCTGCGGGTTTTTGCGATGTGCTGCAGCAGCGACCTGTCACGGATATCTCCCTCGATGAGATCAAATCCTGCGCTGGCGGTGATTTGGGAAATGTTCGATCGCTTGAGTGCAGGGTCGTAGTCCGGTTCGAAGGAATCCAGGCAAACGACCCCATCGCCTCGATCGAGGAGGCGCTGGCAGATATGGCTACCTATGAACCCGGCTCCTCCGGTAACGAGCACGTTTCTGCTCACGCCATCTCCTTCACTCGATAAGGTTCATTGAGATTCTAGTGGAGCACCTGAGTCGCTGCCAACTCGGTCGCTGAAGTAGCGTCAATTTAATTGCGAACCTGGTATCGAGTCGGATCGTCGATCCCTGCCTCCTCGAACCCTCGTCTTCTCAGTCCGCATGAATCACAGATTCCACAGGCGAGCCCCTCAGGATCCGGGTCATAGCAGGAGAGAGTGAGTGACAGATCCACTCCCAGTTCGGTCGCGGTTTCGATGATTTGTACCTTCGTAAGATCAACCAGAGGAGCCTGGATTCGCCACCACGGTTGCTCGCTGGCGCGGGAGCCCTCCCGTGTACCCAGTTCGGCAGTGTCGAGAAACGAAGAGAGAAACTCGGGACGGCAGTCGGGGTAGCCGCTGTAGTCGAGCGCGTTGACACCGATCCAGATGTCTCTCAATCCTCGCGCTTCCGCAACGGCGGTGGCCAGTGACAGAAAGACCAGGTTACGGGCAGGAACATAGGTGGCTGGGATCTCCCGGCGCGAAGTTGCACCCTGCGCAGGTTCCGCCGGGATGGGGACCGTTCCCAGGAGCGCAGATCCTCCGATGCGATCAAACGGCACATCGAGAACCAGTGGTACCGGAAGATCGAGTGCGGAACTGATCTCGTGAACGCGTTCGATTTCGATGGCATGGGTCTGGCCGTAACGGAATGTGATGGGAAGAGGGCGATATCCACGCGCTACTGCGATGGCCAGAACCGTGGTCGAATCGAGGCCCCCGCTGGCGAGGGCCACGGAATCCGGGGATCGTGAACTGTCCTTGATAGAAACCAGAGATTCCTCCTCGTGGTACGATTCTTCCCGGTCGTATATCCTCAACCATCGAGGTCAGCAAGTACCGGGGTTGCTCCGAAAGGGGACTTGGGGGTTTTCTTGAGAATTCTCGTGGTGGCAGGAAGATTGGACTGGTCGGTTCCGACCACCCACGCCCTCGGTCTGGTCGAGGGACTCATCGAACGTGGCCATGAAATCCAGATGGTATGCAAGGGTGGGGTGTTCCTGCCTCGTTTTCGTGCGATGGGGATCGAGGTCTATCAGGTGCCGCTTTCATGGCTGGCGCGTCGCCGCATGATTTCCTTTGTCCAGAATTTTTCGCCGCAGGTGATTCACGCAACCGGAGGACTCAGTTCCTTGAAAATTGCGACGCGGCTTTCGGGTTTTGTCGGAGTTCCTGTAGTTCATACCGTTCACTCATGGTTACGAGCCGAGCGATCGGCTCGGGCGACCCGTACCGCGGCGGGAGTCATCGCCGTCAATCAGGATCTTCGCCAGCATCTGGTCAGTGAGATGGAAATCAAAAAGGATCGGATCCGGGTCATTCCTTACGGGATCGATGTGCTTGAGAAAGATCCGGTGCCATGGGTGCCGAGGAAGATTCCGGTCATCGGTACGGTCGGGCGACTGGACAAGGGGCGTCGACTCGATGATTTCCTTCAGGCGGCGGGTCTGCTGCGCCACAAACTGGGCGATGTCATCTTCACGGTTCTGGGAGAAGGACCTGACGAGGGCCGATTGCGATCGGTCTGTAAATCGATGGATCTGGAAGGCCACCTCACCTTTGCGTCTCCGCCCGCCGATGTCGATGCGGTTTATCGTGCCTTCGATGTCCTGATGCTGGTCAGTGACTGGGGTGGGGCCGGATTGCACATGCTCGAGGGACTGGCTCGTGGAATCCCCACCATCGCCACCGGCGGTGGTGAGATCCTTTCGTTGCTCGGTGAGGAGGGGATTTGCACCCTGGTACGGCCCGGGGATCCAGAGGCCCTGGCGCAGGCAGGTGCTCGACTACTGGCGGATCCTGAACGTGCCAGGAAGCAGGCAGAGAAGGGTATCGAACACGTGCGCAGCCAATATCCGATGCGTGCCATGCTCGATCGCGTGGAGGAGATGCACGAGAGCCTCTGTCAGGCCACCACCGCCTGATCGGATCGGTGGACACGATCCCATCATGGCCTTATTCTTTTGTCATGGCGAAAGTGATCGTCATCCCTGCGCGTCTCGCGTCGCAGCGCCTTCCCGGAAAGCTTCTGCGCGACGAGACCGGCTGGCCTCTCATCCGCCACGTCTATCAACTCTGCTTGGAGGTACCGGACGTGGATAGGGTCGTCGTCGCCGTAGATGGTGAGGAGATGGCGGCAGCGGTTCGGGGCTTCGGTGGCGAGGTGGTGATCACTCCTGCAGAACTCCCCACCGGAACCGACCGGGTAGCCGAGGCATGTCAGTCGCTGGCGCTGGAGGAGCAAGATCTGGTCGTCAATGTCCAGGGGGACGAACCCGAACTGGATCCGGACCACGTTGTGAAGTTGCTGGGTCTACTGCAGGAACATCCTTCTTGTGAGGTGGCCACTCTTGCGCTGAAAAGGGACTCGTTAGATTCGGCCATTGATTTCCACAATCCGAATCGGGTAAAAGTCGTGATCGATTCCGAGGGGCGGGCCCTCCAGTTCACCAGGAAACCGGTGCCGGAGGGTGCAGGAGAGGGGATTCCCGAGGGAGGTTGGCTACAGCACATCGGGATCTACGGTTTTCGGAGCAGATCCCTGGAGACTTTCAGAAACCTCCCGAGAGGGGATCTCGAGCAGCAAGAACGGCTCGAACAGTTGCGTCTGCTCGAAGCAGGGTGTGAGATCAGGGTAGGACTCGTCGATAAGGCGGCTTCGGGGGTCGATACCGAAGAAGACTATAGACGATTCGTGGAGAATACCCGCAGGATGCGGGAAGATCGGGGCGATCAGAATTCTGGCGGGAGTATCCCAGCAGAGCAGGTCGACCGGGGGGAAATGGACTACGACTCATGACTCAGTACATCTTCGTAACAGGTGGAGTGGTTTCCGGTCTCGGAAAGGGTCTCACGAGCGCTTCCATCGGTGCGCTTCTCGAGAGCCACGGAATGAAGATCGCGCTCCAGAAATTCGATCCATACATCAATGTTGATCCGGGGACGATGAGTCCCTTCCAGCATGGCGAAGTTTACGTCACTCCGGATGGCGCCGAGACGGATCTCGACCTCGGGCATTACGAGAGATTTACCTCCTGCGAGATCAGCGGCGACTCGAACTACACCACCGGCAAGATCTACTCGACCGTGATTCAGCGCGAGCGCCGTGGCGATTATCTTGGCAAGACGGTCCAGGTCATTCCTCACATCACGGATGAGATCAAAGAGAGCATTTCTCGGGTTGCATCGCCCGATGTGGACATCGTGATCACCGAGGTAGGGGGGACGGTGGGAGACATCGAGAGTCTTCCATTTCTCGAGGCGCTTCGACAGTTCGGGCACGATCATGGCAAGGAGAACGTACTGTTCATCCACCTGACGTTGTTGCCCTACATCCGCGCCAGTGGTGAGATCAAAACAAAACCGACGCAACACTCCGTGGGTCGGCTGCGGGAGATCGGTATTCTGCCTGATATTTTGATTTGTCGAACAGAGATGGATGTCGAACCGGAGATTCCGGAAAAGATCTCGTTGTTCTGCAATGTTCCGACCGAATCAGTCTTCATCGAGAAGGACGTGGAAACCTCCATCTACGAACTGCCTCTGGTACTTCGTCAGCAGCACCTGGATACCCGCATTCTGGAGCATTTCGGTCGTGAGAGTGGTTCTGGAAACATGGATCGCTGGATCGAAGTCGTCAATGCTCTGCGCGAGCCCCAATACGAGGTCGAGATTGCAGTGGTCGGCAAGTACATCGAACTGACCGATTCCTACAAATCGATCTACGAGGCGCTCACCCATGGAGGAATCCATCATCGAACTCGGGTGCGGTTCCGGAGAGTGCAGGCTGAAGATCTTGCTGAAGGAGATCCAGAGAAGATTCTCGGTGGGGTGGATGGAATCCTGGTCCCGGGAGGATTCGGAGAACGAGGACTCGAGGGCAAGGTTCGCACGGTTCAGTATGCCCGGGAGAACAAGATCCCGTTCCTGGGAATCTGCTACGGAATGCACGCTGCAGTGATCGAGTACTCCAGAAATGTTCTGGGGATCGAGCAGGCTTCCTCGACAGAGATTCACAAGGATACTCCAGAGCCGGTGATTACTCTTCTCGACGAGCAAAAAGGTGTCGATGAAAAAGGCGGAACGATGCGATTGGGTACCTGGCCTTGCCAATTTGTTTCCGACTCCATCTGCAGTCGAGAGTATTCAATGGCCGAAGTTGGTGAACGTCATCGTCACCGCTACGAGTTCAACAACGATTACCGAGATAGATTGGCAGAAGCCGGACTCCGCATCGCCGGTACCTCTCCGGATAATACGCTGGTCGAGGTGGTCGAGGTTGTGGATCACCCCTGGTTTGTCGCATGCCAGTACCACCCGGAATTTCAGTCAAAACCATTC